>CAKZUS010000249.1 GCA_937921805.1 uncultured Granulosicoccaceae bacterium | reverse complement strand
CCTGGCGCCCAGACACAAAACCCTGTCTCGTCCACATCGAGCATCACGACCCCTTGCGGCGGGGACTCAGTGCATAGCGCGCCGCATTCAGTCACCTTGGCGCCATGCCAAGCGCTCGCAACGTCGGCGCCACGCATAATGGGCAGTGCGGCAATCAGTGCAGTATCCGTACAGCGCCCCACCAGCACAATATCTGCGCCGTCGCGCAACGCGTTTTGGATCGGCTCCACCCCGCATAGTGCTACGCAGTGGGTGAGCTGGTCGATGTCGTCAACGCCGAACTCCGGCGCGCCCGCCAGCGCCTCGACGCGTCCCCAGGCAGCACGCAGGCTGTCGTGGCTCTGCTCGCTGAAGATCAAGGCCACACGCAGAGGCTGGTGGGGGTTCGCCTCGGCCCAGTCGCGGGTGATGTCGAACATCATCTCGACCCCGGCATCGCTGCCGCAGGTGCCACAGCTCCCAATGATCAAGGGCACCGACAGTTGCTCGCGCAAGTGCAGTAGCTGTTGCCACTCGTACACCAGCGTCGAGCGCGCGTATTTGCCCTGGCCCGTACCCAGATAATACGGGCCACTGTCGGTAGAGCCGCCGTCAATGGCGATAGCGTCGGGGCGACTGGCTGCCGCGTCAGCCAGCGCCGCCGCGCTAAACCCCAAGCCCAGTACCCCAGAGGGGATGAGGACTCTAGTCTGCATGCTTTTCAGGAGTGCGGATAAAGCGGCGCAAGAACAAAGGCGCGACAAATCCTACTATGGCCGCCGTCCACAGGCCAATCGAGATAGGCGACGAGAACAGGTACTGCCACTCGCCGTCACCGACGATCATCGCGCGGCGCAGGCTGTCTTCCATGTGATTGCCCAGCAAGATGCCCAGAATAATCGGCACGGTGGGAATATCGAGCTTGCGCAAAAAATACCCCAGAGCGCCAAAGGCAATCATCAACACCAAATCAAACGAGCTGCCAGAGAGCGAATAAATGCCTACAAAGGAGACCATCGTGACCCCGGGCAGCAACACCCAAGGCGGCACCGAGAGGATTTTGACGAACAGCTTGACCATCGGCACATTGAGGATCAGTAAAACAAAGTTCGCAATAATCAGCGCCGCAATCAGGCCCCATACGACTTCGGGGCGCTCTTCGAACAACAGCGGACCTGGAGTGATATTGAGCGTCATCAACAATGCTAGCAGTACCGCCGTCGTGCCCGACCCCGGAACGCCTAGCGTCAGCATCGGCACCAGCGCGCCTCCTGCTGCTGCATTATTGCCTGCCTCGGGGGCAGCAACGCCACGGGGATTACCCGTGCCAAACGTGTCTTTGTCGCGCGAGACGGCTTTTTCCATGGAGTAGGCCAAAAAGCTCCCCAGAGAGGCACCGGCTCCAGGCAGCACGCCAGCGATAAAGCCCACAACGGTACTGCGCAGCATGGTGCCAATAGAGCGCACGATATCGCGCACGGGAATCGTAATCTTGCTCACTGCCACGCCAATCGAGCTGTTTTTACCGTGGCTTTCGATATAGACAAACACCTCTGTCACGGCAAAGAGGCCCACGATCGCGACCAAGAAATCCACGCCGTCCATCAGGTGCAAGCTGCCGCCCGTCATACGCGGCATGCCACTGAAGTTATCCAGTCCAATCACGGCGATACCCAGACCAATACACGACGCCAGCACCGCTTTGGCTTGGCTCTTGGATGCCAACCCGCCAAGGGTCGAAAAGGCCAGCAGGTACAGCGCGAAGTATTCTGCAGGACCAAACAAATAGGCGATACCGGCCAACAAAGGGGCAAGCAGCATCAGGCCGATCGTCGCGAGCATAGCCCCCACAAACGAGGCCACACCCGAGAGCACCAGCGCATCGCCCGCGCGGCCTTGCTTTGCCATCGGATAGCCATCGAGCGTGGTCATCAGCGCAGGCTCATCGCCGGGGACGTTGAGCAAGATAGAGCTAATGCGCCCGCCGTACATCGCGCCGTAGTACACGCTGGTCATCAGTACCAAAGATTCCGTGGCATCGAGGCCCAGGCTAAAGGCCAGTGGAATCAACAGGGCCACGCCGTTGCTAGGTCCCAGCCCCGGCAAGGCGCCGACAATGGTACCGATGATGCACCCCGCGACGGCGAGCATTAAATTCGTAGGAGTCAGGGCGACATCAAAGCCTTGACCCAGTAACGCAAATATTTCCATGATTCATGGGTTCCGCTAAAAAATACCCGGCCAGCCGACCAGGCCCAAGCCCAGCAGGTAGCGGAAGACAAGAAAAAGCCCCACTGCCAAACCCACACCCGTCAGAGCAGAGCGCCCAGGGTGCCCGCCGATGAGGTAGCTCAAGTACCCCGCTGCAATCGCCGTGGGCAGCACAAAGCCCAAGGGCTTGAGCGCATAGGTATAGGCGACGAGCATGACCAGAGCACTGAGTAGCTTGAGGAGAGTGATTCCATTGGGCCATGTTGGTGCAGCCGTCGGGCGAGCGATAATCACGAGGCACGCCAATAGGGCCGCGCCACCGATCAGATAGGGGAACGTTTTCGGCCCTACCGGATCGCTCAAAAACGACGCCTGGATGCCAGTGGCGCCGACGATATACGCCAGCGCCACTAACGCAGCCAGCCCCGCAAAGAGGCGATCACTCATTACTGAATAACGCCCAGTTCGCGAGACAGGGTCTGGATTTCACCGATCACTTGATCGACGTAGCCCTGGAAGTCATCGCCTACTTTGGTGAACGGCGCGAGGCCATTGGCTTCCATCGCTGCAGCCCACTCGTCAGAAGCGGCTACTTGCGCCAGCGCATTCGACCACATTTTGTAATCGCCTTCGCTCACGTCTTTCGGGACATACAGACCACGCCAGTTCACCGCCACCACGTCGATGCCCTGCTCTTTGGCAGTGGGGATATTGCCGAACTCGCCAGGAAGACGCTCGTCAGTCAGTACCGCCAACACCCGTACGTCACCGGCTTTCAAAAAGCCCACGACTTCGGAGATATCGCCGGTCATCGCTTGGGTGAAACCGCCGATAGTTTGGGTGATCGCGTCTGCGCCGCCGTCAACACCGATGTATTTCACTTTGCGAATATCGTCAAAGCCGGCACGGCCCAATGCCATCAGCACCTTAAGATGGTCAAAGCCCCCGGCAGCGGAGCCACCGGCAAAAGTCACAGACGTGGGGTCCGCCTTCACTGCATCCAGCAGATCGCCTAAGTTCTGGTAGGGCGCGTCTTTGGCGACGACTAATACGCCAGGATCAGCGCCGATAGCGCCCAAAAAGCGCACCTGATCTGCGGTCATGCCGCCATAGGCATTTTGTGCCAAACGCGTCGCGGTAGCCGAGGAGGCCGCCACAATCAGATCGCCGTCGGTGCCACGCTCGCTCACGACGTGCGTATACGCCAGACCGCCACCGCCGCCTGCCATGTTGGTGACCTGGATGGGCTGATCGACCGCTCCAATGTCAAACATGATTTTGCCGATGGAACGACAGGTGAAATCCCAACCACCACCGGGATTAGCGGGCGCGATACACTCCGCCGCATAAGCGCCACCCATACCGAAAGTCAGTACGACACCGGCGACCCATTTTTTTAATTCCATGCTCTTCTCCTTTGTACACTTTGTTTCATTGCAAACACATTATTCGCTTTGTGCACTGTAGCAAGGCAAACTGACACCAAGCTGTCACGGAAAAATAATGCGCTATTTAGTCGTTGAGGACCATATTCCCTTGGCACAGGCCATGATCGAACGCATTCGTGTAGAAGGCCATGTCGCGGACCATGCCGAGAGTTTGCGCGCCGCGCGGGCCTATCTAGAGAACAATGACTATGAGATGGTCATGCTCGACATTGGCCTGCCAGACGGTGATGGACTCGAGTTTCTACAACGCATGCGGCGCGAGCGCAATGGGCCGCTAGCGACCACGCCGGTGATTATGCTCACCGCCCGCTCGACCGTCTCGGATCGCATCGGTAGCCTCGATAGCGGGGCGGACGACTATGTAGTCAAGCCTTTTGATTTTGATGAGCTGATGGCGCGCTGTCGCGCTATTGTGCGCCGCCGAGCTGGTCAGGCCAGCCCGACGCTGCACTTTGCCGACATTACCCTCCACCCCCAGGGCGCCCAGCTGTGCAGCCCGAGCGGGGACTTTACGCTGCGCAAGCGGGAGCTGCGCTTGATGGAGCTGTTCTTCACCGCTCCGCAGCGGATTTTATCCAAAGAGTACTTACATCAGCAGCTGTTTGGCCTCGACGACGACGCCAGCGACAATGCGATTGAGGTGTATATCGGGCGTTTGCGCAAAAAGCTCGTGGGCAGCCGCGCCGCTATCGACACGGTGCGCGGCGTAGGCTATCGACTCGTATGCTGCGCAGCAACTCCCTAAGCCGGCGGCTGCTGGTGCAGCTGACCTTGGTCTCGCTGCTGCTCGCGGCTCTGGCGCATCTGAGCGCGCGCAGCATTGCCGGGCAGACCATGCGCCTTGCCCACGACCCGATACTGCACGCCGCCGCCCAACTGATCGCCGACAACGTACGCGCTGGGGCGCAAGACGTGCAGGTCTCTATTCCCGCCTCCGTGTTCACGATGCTGCAACAGCTCAGCAAGCCTCTGCTCTATCACGTAAGCGTGCAAGGCCAAACGCTCGTGGGTCTGAAAGACCTGCCGGCAGCAGAGAAGTCTGGCTTCACGAGCCTTCGCTACCGAGGGCAAACCGTGCGGCGGTACACGCTGTGGGATGCGCGGCGCTTTGGGGATGATGTCAAGACTCTGAGCATCGTCGTCGCGCAGGGCGAGGCGGTGCAGCGCGGTATTCAAGCGCGTATTGGGCAAATCGCAGCACTGGGAAGTATTGGCTTTATGGTCATTGCGGCCCTGCTGAGCTGGCTTGCAGCGCGCCATGCTATTCGTCCGATTACTGAGCTGGCCGATGCCGTAGAGCGGCGCGGGCCGCATCGCCTGACCCCTATCAAAGACGACGCTCCCATCGAGATTGCGCCCCTACTGCACGCTTTGAATCATTTCCTAGATCGCTTTAGCCGCTCCATTCGCCGCACAGAAGCGTTTATCTCCGAGGCCGCGCACCACATCCGCACGCCTTTGGCCACCTTGCGCATGCAGGCCGATGTGCTGCTAAGCAAAACGCACAACCCCGAGCACGCCGCAGACTTACGGCGCATGCTGCGCAGCATCGATGAGAACAATCGCATTAGCGCGCAAATCCTCGAACACGCCATGATCCGCTACCGTAGCGACCGCTATAAGCGCAGCCGTATCGATCTCGATGCCCTGCTAGAGCGTCTAGTAGAGAGTCAACAGACCACGGCGGAGCTGGCCGATCGGCGCCTGCAGTGGCTGCGCCTGGAGCCAACCTCGCTGTACTGCGATGCGGTCTTAATCGAAGTGGCTCTGCGCAATCTGCTCGACAATGCACTGAAATATTCGCGCTCCTGGGTCGGGGTGAGCGTCTGGCAAGATGGCAACACCGCGCAGGTGTGGATCGAGGACGACGGCCCTGGCATAGGGGCGCAGCCCCTTGCAACACTGTGCCAGCCCTTTACACGCGGCGAAGAGCAAACGGGGGCGATTATCGGCTCGGGTCTGGGGCTGGCTATTGTCAGCGAGGTCGCCAGCGCGCACGGCGGCACTCTAGCGCTGCACAATATCGACTCTGGAGGCACCCGGGCCGCCTTACAGCTCCCGTAAAAACCCGAACTCGAAAAACCCGGGTTCGAGAAACCGAACTCGAAAAACACGAGATTCGGGCGCAAGAATCAGCATCCAAGGGAAGCGGGGCGAAGCAAGCCCGCGCTTCTGCGTTGCAGTAAAGGGCGTGCTACGCCTCGCCCTCTTGCTTTTCTGCAGTCGGCTTTTCTGCTGCCGATTTTTCTGTGGCGCTGTCTGCGCCCTGCTCTGCAGGCGAATCGGTAGCGGCAGGAGCCGCCGCTTTCGCACGAGGTTTGCGCGGGCTGCGCTGCTGCGGCTTGCGCGGTGCGCGGCGCTTAGGCGGCGCGGGAGCCAAATCCACCACGACCTCGCCCTCTTGCGACGGCTCGGTGATGACCTCGGAATCCACATCCGTGCGCGCCTGCACCTCGGCGTGCGCTGCGGGCGCTCTCTCGCGTACCTCTGCCGGCTCTGGCTCCGGCGGCGACGTGAACTCTAAGGGCGGCTCAATATCGCCAAACGAGACGACAGGTAGGCGCAAAATGGTTTTCCATTTGTCAAAGCCTCCCCGACGCGGGTCGTTGAGATAAACCTCGTGGCGCGCCCCGTGGCCTTCGATTTTGCAGGCGTCTAGGTAGCGCGAGATAAGCTGCGTCGCCGGGCCACGCTGATCAAACACCCCCCGCCCCATCGTTTGAATGGCGCAGGTTTCTTCGCGATACTCAAAGCGAACACGGTCGTAGATCGGCAGCTTTTTCTTGCGCTTGGCCTGCTCAATGGCATGCTCGACCAGCACTCCCGAGACATACTCAGGCTGCATCACCATCAGCGTCCAGCAGTATTTCGACTGCTTGCGGCGCCGTGGGTCATCGTCGATCCACCACTGGGCTTCCAGCGGCATCACGCTGTACTCGACACCCAAGGGTCCATTTTTAATTGCATGCTTTATGCTTTGCGACAATCCTAACAACACCTCAATCGCCTGCGCGAAAGCCTTGTTGTTATTCGCCTCGCCACGCCCGTCGATCATCAAGTACCCGGTGTACTCCGTCTCAACACGCGCGACAACACGCTCTTGCGCTGTATATAAAGCGTCGAACTCGTCTCTAAAGTCAATCATTCCCGTCCTCGCTCGGACAGATAGTATGAAGGCGATGCGGCGTGACAATAATGCCGCAGGCCGTGTAGGCAAGCGCGTTGCTGTTGCAACTGTAATTTTGGCTCACCTTCGGCATTTTGCCACCGCTTGCGTCATTGCGAAAGAGCCAAAGCCTAACAAAACAAAAATTACCGCACGGTATTTCAGCCTCACTTCGGCTCTAGGCCCTGCCCTGTATCACTACCCGACTTTACTCTCGGGCACTTGCCGGGGAGGCGAAGCAGGGCAATAATGTGGATCGACTGACTCAATTGGATATGCTGATGTACCGAATTATTGCCCTCATCGCTGTGCTTCTGTCCACCAGCGTGGCCGCGCAGCAAGCGCAGCGCTACAAAGATTGGGGGGTCGAGTGTGAATCAAACAGCCGATGCATTGCCGGAACGCAAGGCGATGGCGTGGTGGTCGTGGTCGGGCGCAATTCCAACACCGATGCGCTGCAATTGGTCTTTCGTGTCGACCCGCGCGCGCAACCCGATACCCCCGCGTCTGTGCGCCTCGACAGCGGCTGGCATGCACCTCTGAACATCACCGCCTGCAACGAAGAGTATTGCCAAGTTGTGGTACGCCCCGACGCGGTACAAACCGTTTTTGATCAAATGCGCCCAGACCGAGGCGGAGTCATCGCCTATATGATCAATGGCCAACAAAACATCGCCGTCGCGCGCTTCTCACTGATGGGCATGAGCAAAGCGATGTCGCACTTCTGATGTCCCATTAATGCGCCGTGTTTCACTACGCCGTGCTGCCCGATGATCGATTGGACTGACGCTTTCGACAATTCTCGTTATGTCCCTGGGGCAGAGCACCTGCCCGAGCAATGGGCGCGTGCGGCACAAGCCTTCCGAGAGACCTGCGATACGCCAATGGAGCGTAACCTCGCCTATGGTGCGCAGCCTCGGGAGCGGCTTGATCTTTTTCACCCCTGCTCAGCCTCGCCCAGCCGCGGGGTGGTGGTAATCGTGCACGGGGGCTACTGGCACCTTCTCGGAAAAGATTTCTTCTCGCATCTCGCAGCTGGTGCGATGCAGCAAGGCTGGAGCGTCGCCCTGCCTAGCTACCCCCTCGCCCCTCAGGCCGCTATCGCGGACATAACACGCTCGATTGCGCGTGCCGTCTCTTACATTGCCGACATTGCCGCAGGCCCTTTACGGCTACTGGGCCACTCTGCTGGAGGACACCTGGTGTCGCGGATGGCCTGCCAAGGCCTACTGCCAGCGTCCGTCACGGACCGGATCGCGCATATTGTCAGTGTCAGTGGCCTGCATGCGCTGGAGCCTCTGGCCTTGACGGCAATGAACGCGACCTTACAGCTGAGCCGCGAAGAGGCCATCGCAGAAAGCCCGGCGTTGTTGCGCCCTCACCCCCATCTGCCCACGACATTTTGGGTCGGTGCGCAAGAGCGCCCTGAGCTCTTGCGCCAGACGCGGCTCATCGAAGAGGCCTGGGCCAAAAAAGGCGCACGGGTGCAGGCGTATTTTGCCCCTGGGGAAAATCATTTCAGCGTTATCGAAGCGCTGCAAAACCCTCACAGCCCCTTGGTACAGGCCTTATTGCAGCAGGGAGGTTCTCAAGCTTAACCGCGCTCTTACACGCGCCTCTACACTTCTCTGCCACACTCTTTCGAATATCTTGCCTATCCGTGCTAGGGTAAATGGAATTATTCTTCGCCTCATTGCTGCCTACATCGCAGCAACGCCCAGGATGGGGCGCCATGCGCAACCGGATGTTACTTCCAGGGTTGACTGTCCTCATTTTGCTTGTCGCTACTGCCCTCTCCAGCGCTGCGCTCTATCAGAGCGAGCGAAGCAAATTCGAAGCATTGCTCCATTCGCGGGCAATTAACACGTCACTGGCGCTCAACGAATATCTAGCGCATAGCACATATCTTGTCGAATCTACCGCTACAACACTAGCCCTGACCCCAGAGGTCTCCTACCTACAATTTCTTGCTGCAGTTTCCTCCCAAGCACACGGCTCTTTGCCCATTCCCGCTATCGGATGGGCGCCAATCATTCCCGCCTCACAGCGCCACACCTTCCAACAAACAACAGAGCGTGCGCTGAGCACGGAAGTCACTCTCAAACGCTGGGACGGAGCAAACTGGAAGGCTGATTCATCTTCATGGTCTGAGCACCACACCCCCATCCAGTTTATCGCCCCATTGAAGGGGCAGCAGAATATGCTCGGGATAGATCTGGCCTCGCACCCCGCTCACGGGCACATGCTGGAGCGCGCGCACGGTCACAACGGGCTGTTTGTCAACCCTCGCCTTACGCTGCCACAGCAAAGCACCAAACATGGAGCACTCTGGCTCGCTCCCTCTCCAGCAGAGCCGACTCCGCACGGCTTTGTTGTAGGAATTATAGAGATAGCGGCTCTGGTTCAGCAGCTGCTCCTGAGCCACGATACTCAGGGTCTGGGGTTGCGCCTCACCGACAACACTCAGTCCCCTATAGAGCTGTACCAAACTCCCATGCCCGGCTCCGGACACGCTGATGATTGGCAGTACGAGCACTTCTTACAAATAGGTGATCGCACATGGCGCTTAGAGTGGTATGCCGACAGCGAGTACCGTTCGGCCTATGCCAGTGTTTTGCCCTGGCTACTGCTCTGGCTCGGAAGTCTTGTGTCGGTGGTTTTCGGGGGCTTGCTATATCAACTACGACAACAGACCACAAACAGCGCCGAACACGGCCCCGGAGCGCGGCTCGATATACCCGAGCCTGATCACCACCTGCTAGATGTCATCACCGACACTTTTCCGCACGTCTTTCTGCGACACAACCTAGACACAGCGCTCCCCTTTCATTCCAGCATGGCCATCGCCACGCTACTCGAATACCCGAGCGATGAGTGGGAGGCGCTAAGCAGGCAGTGGCAGGGCACACTCATCCACACCAAGGATGTCGAGAAGCTGCTGGCACATCGCCAAACCCTGATGCAGCTAGAAGAGTACGAGCTGACAGAGATTCAGTACCGAATTCGTGCTAAGTCGGGATCGTGGAAAGTCCTGGTCGAGCGTGCTGCAGTGTATCAACGCGACAGCAACGCAAAAGTCCACACTATCATCGGCTCGACCGTAGACATCACCGTGCAAACTCGCTCAGCAGAGAAATTCTCCAGACAAGCGATATCACTCAAAAGCAGCAACGAAGACCTGCAGCGCTATGTATTTGCCGCCTCGCACGATCTGCAAGAACCGCTGCGGGCGATTAGTGGCTACTTACAGCTCGTGCAAGAGAAACACGGCGAGCAACTCCAAGACGAAGCGCAACGCTATCTGAGCAAGTCCATCGAAGGGGCGACGCGCATGCATCGCTTGATTAACGATTTGCTGGAATACTCACAGCTACGCCAAAGCGAAACGCCCATGGGAGCTATCGATATACGTGGCGTCGTGGATCAGGTCTTGGAAGACATCCACCACCTGACTCAAGAGACTCAAGCGGATATCCGCATTACAGCCCTACCCAATGTACTTGGCAACAGCAGTCAGCTCTCGCAACTGTTCAGCAATATGTTGATCAACGCCATCAAATACCATCGGCCTGGCATCGCACCACAGATTGAGATCTCAAGCCGCACCCAAGGCGTGTATGCCATTATCGACATTCGCGACAATGGCATAGGCATTGAACCGGTGCATCACGACAAAGTATTCGAGCTGTTTGTGCGCCTGCAGCACCGCTCTCACTCCCAGGGAACCGGCATTGGTTTGGCCATTTGCAAGCGCGTGGCGGAGTTTCATTGTGGCAAAATCGAGCTGCACAGCACCCCAGGGAAAGGCAGTTGTTTTTCGGTCTTTCTACACCTAGCGCCCGAAAAAATGCTTAAGAAATCAAGCCCTATTTTGTAGCCACAAGGTTACGAATACGTTAGGATGGAACGCTGTAGTGCAAGGGTGGAAATCGGTCTTGGAACAGAATGATATCGCATTGCTTTTGATCACAATCGCAGCCTCACTTTTTGCAATGGAATGGCACCACAATGAACGCTATCAATATTTTGCTGGTAGAAGATAGCGAGTCCGACGCAGAGCTCACTATCGAAGCCCTTCGCAGGGGACGAGTGTACAACACGGTCTCCCATGTACGAGACGGCGCTGAAGCACTGCGCTATCTCTTTCGAGAAGAAGAATACGCTAGCGCGCCCACTCCTGATCTGATTTTGTTAGATCTCAACATGCCGGGCATCAATGGGAAAGATGTATTACGCAAAATACGCGACGACGACAAGCTGCGCATCATCCCCGTTGTCGTGCTCACGACGTCTTCATATGACCAAGACATTTTGGCCTCGTATGGACTCTACGCGAATAGTTACATCGTTAAGCCGGTTGATCTCACCAGTTTTTTCGAAGTGGTGCAGTCGATCAAGTCGTTCTGGCTGCAAGTCGTCAAACTCCCCCCAAAATTACAACCGTAGCGACTCTCTAGATCCTAAGGAAAGGTGCCCATGGCAGAGCTCAAGCCACCATCGAAATCTGCGCACGACGCACAAATACTTGACGATACCGAACAGGTACTGCAAACGGCTGATGCCGATATCCCTGAGCCAGAGGGCTACATTGCTCCCCGGCTGATCATCGGCATCGGTGCCTCAGCGGGGGGATTGCAGCCACTAGAAGATTTCTTTATTAATGTCGATCCAGAGGCAGGACATGCCTATGTCGTGGTGCAGCACCTCTCGCCTGACTTCAAGAGCTTGATGACAGAGCTATTGGGCAGAAAAACTACCATGACCGCTCAACGCGCTGAAAATGGGGTGCGAGCAAACGCTAACACGGTATATCTCATTCCTCCACGGAAAAACTTGCTGATTCGCAACGGCATTCTCTATGTTGAAGCGCAAGATTTATCCTCCGGCGCTGGGCCGCAGTTTCCGATTGACGTCTTCTTTCGCTCGCTGGCGACCTACGCCCGCAGCAATGCCGTAGGCATTATTCTCTCGGGCACCGGCAGCGATGGGTCGCGCGGTATACGTGCCATCGATGAAGTCGGCGGCATCATCTATGTTCAAGACCCCGCGACAGCCCAGTTCGATGGCATGCCCAATGCCGCACGCGCGACGGGGGCCACCATGCAAATGCTGCCTCCAGCCGCTATCGCAGCTTCAGTCAGCGAGCTCACTGAGGAGCATCCTCACCGTGGTATTGGTAGCGACGCGGAACTTCCCACGAGTGAGATCGAAAAGATACTGACACTAATGTCGTCAGAGTCTGACAATGACTTCTCGGCCTACAAGCTCAAAACCATGAGCCGCCGAGTGGAGCGACGACGCCTCATCACCGGGGTCAAGTCACTGGAGCAGTACTTCAAACTCCTGCAAGATTCCGATGAAGAACGCCAACTGTTGCGCTCAGACCTATTGATTTCGGTGACCAATTTTTTCCGCGACGAGAACGCGTGGAAATACTTGCGCGATACCGCTCTGCCGAAACTCATCGAAGCCACCACCCCCAACACACCTTTGCGCATCTGGGTCTCTGCCTGTTCTACCGGCGAAGAGGCCTACACCATGGCGATGGTGGCGCGTGAGGCGCTAGAAAAAGCGGGCCGCGAACAGCAAGCCATCAAAATATTCGCCACCGACATCAACGCCAAAGTCCTAGATCGGGCGGCAGCGGGCGTCTACCCCGAGAGCATCGTGACGGAAGTCCCTCCGCATATGCTGAGCAAATACTTCTCCACCGATGGAGACAGCTATGTTGTGACACGGCGCCTGCGAGAGATGATTATTTTCGCGCCGCACAACCTGCTTGCCGATGCCCCTTTCACGCGAATGCAGTTAGTGAGCTGCCGCAATGCACTAATTTATCTCAAACCCGAGGCGCAAAAACGTATCATTTCCATGATGCATTTCTCACTGGTTCCCAATGGGGTCCTCTTTCTTGGAGCTTCTGAGTCGGTGGGAAGCTTAGATGCTGAATTTGACGCCATGAATCGCAAGTGGTGCATTTTCTCCAAGCTACGAGATGTACGTATGCCCATTGAATCGAGTTTTAGCGCGCGCGAAATAGAACCGCGCACTCTGAGCCTACGCAGCCAAGCCCCGAGCAGAGCCCCGCACCACTCGCTCACCGAGTCGATGATGCGCGACGCACTCCAGGCCGTTGCTGTAGAGCGGAACTGGGTCTGTATGCTCTGCGACGGACGCCATCATGTCCTACACATCATTGGTAACAGCCAGCGGTACTTACGCGTCCCGCAAGGAGACCTGACCAATGAAGCGATTCGTCTTGTCCCAGACGAACTCTCCACGCCGTTGCGCTCTTCGCTGTATCGCGCACGACGCGAGCAGCAAACGGTCAATCATTTTGGTGTCCAGTGCGAAGAGCTCGATACCCTCATCGACCTCCAAGTCATCTACCGGCCCAGCTCCAAAACAACGGCTGAGTTGTTTATCGTCGTCATCACTCACTCAGCGAGCATTGTTGCATCAAAATTTGAGCTAGCTCCGCATGAGCAAGGGGGCGGGGCTGTGGCTTCGCAAATCAGAGACCTCGAGTATGAGCTGCGCCATACGCGCGACAATCTCCAGGCAACAATCGAGCAGCTAGAGACCACCAACGAAGAGCAGCAGGCAACCAATGAGCAACTGACCGCTGCCAACGAAGAGTTACAAAGTACCAACGAAGAGCTGCACTCTGTTAACGAAGAGCTCTATACGGTCAACTCCGAATATCAGCTCAAAATCACAGAGCTAACGGAAGTCACCAATGACATCAACAACCTGCTCGAAAGCACCGACATTGGGGTCGTATTTCTCGATAACTCGCTCAAAATCAGGAAGTTCACGCCCGCAGCAACGCGCGACGTGCGCTTGCAGCAGTCTGATATCGGGCGCTCTTTTGATGACCTCAGCTACGACTTCGATTATCCAGAGCTTAAGGGTGACCTAAGGCGCGTGCTCTCTCTAGGAGAGGCCATCGAGCGCGAAGTGAAGACCAACAGCTCCTCCGAGTTTCTTCTTGTCCGCATTCACCCCTACCGCGCCGGCAGCGAGCTGACAGTCGGTATCGTCATGACATTTATCAACATCTCTGAGCTCAAGCGGGTCGAAGACGCGCTCGCACAGGTGGAGACGCGCTACCGTCATCTCTTCCAGTCAGAGATGTTTGGCATTATCTTGGGCGATATGAAAGACCGTGCAATCGTCGACGCCAATGACGCGTTCTTAGGACTACTGAACTACAGTCGTACAGACCTACCGCTGTCTTTCAGCGTTATCTACCCCGACAGCGAGCACGCGGAGCTAGAGCGCACCATGCGCAACCTAGAGACTTCGGGTACCAATCCACCGTTGCCCACCCTGCTCAAAACCAAGTCGGGAGACCTAGTCTCGGTGGTCATTGGCCAGACCTTGACCTCAGAGCCTAATGGGGCTTTTGTCGGTCTGGTGTTAGCAACAGACCGACTCAGCGCCCAAACGGGCGCCAGGCTACAGCAAAAAGCCCATGAGCTAGAGACAGCCCGTGAGAATCTGCAGCAATTTGCTTATGTTTCATCGCATCAGTTGCAAGAGCCGCTGCGCGCTGTCAACGGCTTCGCTGAGCTACTCTCACGCAGCTACGCAGAGCAGCTCGACGACAAAGGCCGCCAGTATCTCCAATTTATCCTCGACGGGGCGGATCGCTTGTCGAGCACCATCAGCGATCTGTTGCTGTTCTCGCGTGTGCAAACCCATGCTGAGCCACTCAGTTGGGTGAAAGCAGAAATCGCTGTGCACAGTGCTTTGAACCAACTCGACACAGAAATCCAGCAGAGCAAGGCACAAATCTATGTCGGAGAAATGCCCGTCATTTTTGCCGATTTGGTCCAGATCCAACAAGCATTCAAATCCCTCGTACACAACGCATTGAAGTTCAGCGGCGACCAGATCCCCAACATCACTATCACAGCAGCCAAGGACGACGACAATTGGAGATTCTCGATTACGGATAAAGGCGTTGGCATTGCCCGCGACCGACAGAAGCAAATCTTCTTAATCTTCCACAAAGAGAACAGATCAGTCAGCTCGCACGGGGTTGGCCTAGCGATTTGCCAGCGTATCATAGAGCGTCACCACGGGAGGATCTGGGTCGACAGCGTGGAGGGAGAAGGCACGACTGTGCACTTCACCATACCCACTCGCAGTGCCTCAGAGCAGTAAGACTAATCGCGCTAGGCGAGTCTAGCGCTTTTTCTGACCAACTCAGCCGTCTTATACTCACCCTGCTTGAAATGCAGCGGCCGCTCTAAGACATCAAAGATGGCTTCGGGCGGCACGGGTTCGCTGATCAAAAAACCTTGAATGAGATTGCAGCCTACAGACTGGAGGTACTCCAACTGCGCCACCAGCTCGACACCCTCTGATACCACCTCTATGCCTAAATCCCGGGCCATAGAGATAATCGCCTTGGCGATAGAGCTATCATCAAAGTCGTGTGGAATACCTCGCACAAAAGACTGGTCGATCTTAATGCGCGAGATGGGCAGGCGCCGCAGGCGCTCGAAGGAAGAATACCCCGTGCCAAAATCATCAATCACCAGCTGGATGCCAATAGAGCACAGCTCTTCCATAATCGAGACGCTGCGTGAGTTGTCATCAAAGAGCACGCTTTCAGTGACCTCTAGCTCCAAAAACTTCGGATCTAGCTGCGCGTGCTGCAGAATCTCTGTCACTGTTTTGGCAAAGCTGGGTTGCGTAAACTGACGCGGTGAGATATTTACTGACAGGCACAAGCCGTCTTGGCCCTGCTGGTGTAGCAATACTAACTGCTGGCACGCACGGCTTAGTATCCAATACCCTAAAGGCTCGATTGCACCGCACTCTTCCGCCGCGCCAATGAAATCAGACGGTACAACAAACCCGCGCTGTGGATGATGCCAGCGCACCAATGCTTCCAGACTCACGACCTCTTTGGAAGCAATGCTATAGATAGGCTGGTACCACACCTCGAACTCTTCTTGG
>CAKZUS010000248.1 GCA_937921805.1 uncultured Granulosicoccaceae bacterium | reverse complement strand
CAATTTCGGTATTACTACGGGGTCTGCGTGGGAGCGCTCTCACGCAGTGTTCTGTTTGACCCCCAGGAGGATTCTCAATGAAACTGGCTAAGCCTTTTGCTCTAGCAGTCACTGCCGCCGCCGCTATGGCAGCCACATCAGTTAGCGCAGCGACGACGCTTCGCATCCAAACCCACTTCTCCCCCGAGACTTTGTCTGGCCAAATGGCGGCCAAATACGTCGAAGACGTACAGACCATGTCGAATGGTGAGATTGAGATCGAGATGTTCTACTCATCCTCGGTCGTCAAATCCGTGGAGACTTTTGACGCGGCCGTGAACGGCATTCTCGATTGCGACATGACCGGTGGCGCGTATCAAGCGGGTAAAAACCCTGCTTTCCAATTCGCTGGCGACCTGCTTGGCGGCTACACCAACCCCTACCAGCAAATGTCTTGGATGTTGCACGGCGGCGGGCGCGAGGCGCTCAATAGCTTGTACAACTCTTATGACATGGAGTTTGTTGGCTGGTGGATTCCTGGCCCCGAGTCCCTGTCTTCGACCAAGCCCATTCGCGGCGTCGACGACTTTAAAGACTGGAAATTCCGCTCTCCACCAGGACTGGCGACTCTCGTGTTCTCCAACTTGGGCGCCTCGCCTATCGTGATGGACTTCAACGAGATCTTCACCGCGTTGGAGACGGGAATTATCGACGGGGCTGATGCGGCCAACCTGACCAACAACGTGGGCTTGGGTCTGTACGACATCGCCGAGCACACCAACTATCCTGGCTTCCACTCGATGCCTGCTGATCACTTGGCGTGTAACAAAGCGGTGTGGGACGAGTTGCCTGAGCACCACCAGCGCATCTTGACAGTCGCGATGGACTCTCTGGCGCTGCACAACGCCACCATCAACGAAGTGAAGAACTCACAGACCGCGAAAGACTTGCGCGCCAAAGGCGTGAACTTGTATGAGTGGTCACCAGAGGAGCTGGCGAAGTTCCGTGCGGCAGTGAAATCGGGCTGGACCGAATTCGCGACCACGGATGAGTCAAAGGCGCTGCTGAAAAGCCATATCGACTTCTTGGTCAATCTGGGCCTGATGAAGTAAAACGGCGTACGCGGCGGCAGGGGCCGCCGCGTGTCTTTGTTGCTTGTCTTATGACTACCCTCTGATGAAAATCACCCGTATTACCAGTCATGTATTGCGCTATGCCTTGCCCGAGACTCTGGGCTACTCGCAGCAATACTATGATGCGCGCACGACGCATCTCGTGGAGGTCAGCACCGACGAGGGGATTACGGGCTGGGGCGAGTGTTTTGGACCGGGCACGATCGCCTTAGCCAATCAGACCATCGTCGAGAAAGTGATCCAGCCCTTGGTGCTGGGCATGAACCCGATGGATCGAGACGTGATCTGGCACAAGGTCTACAACTTGTTGCGCGATCATGGGCAAAAAGGTATGCCCCTGCAAAGCTTGTCGGGTGTGGATATCGCGCTGTGGGATATCGCGGGCAAGATTGCAAACCTTCCTTTGTATCAACTGCTTGGCGGTGCGCATCGCGACAGTGTACCCGTCTACGGCTATGGGATGATGTTGCGTCCCGAGCCGGTGCGAGAGTTGCGCGCGCGCTTTCGCGATGAGGCAGCGCACATACGGTCGATGGGCTTTGCGGCGACCAAAATGAAGGTCGGTCTTGGCCCGCAAGACGATATTTTGCTTGCTAAAGCGGTGCGCGAAGGGGTCGGCGATGACTTCGCCTTTATGGTCGATGCGAATCATTGCTATACCACCAGCGATGCGCTACGCGTAGGGCGAGCGCTCTCTGAGCTTGACGCGTATTGGTTCGAAGAGCCGATCGCGCCCGAAGATCGCGATGGCTATCGCGAGCTGCGGGCGCGTCTGGATATTAATATCGCTGGCGGCGAGGCGGAGTTCAACCGCTGGGGCTGGCGCGAGCTACTGGAGTGTCGGGGTCTCGATATCGCTCAGCCCGAGGTCTGTGCCTTGGGAGGCATTAGCGAATATCTGCGGGTACTGGCCCTGTGCCATGCCCACCATACGCCAGTGGTCAATCATGTGTGGGGGTCGGCCGTTGCGGTTGCCACCAATTTGCATCTGCTCGCGGCGATGCCGCCTCTGCCCGGTGGCTTGCACCCGTGGGAGCCGATGTTGGAGTTTGACACCACCCACAATGCCTTTCGCGATGAGCTGCTTCGCGAGCCGTTGGATATCCAGGGGCAGGTGTGGCGCCAAGCAGGGCGGGCGAGTATTCCGAGCGGACCGGGCCTGGGCGTTGAGCCAGACCGGGCGTTCATAGAGCACTACAAAAACTAAAGGAGCTGGAGAATGATTGAGCATCCGCGTCGAGGATGGGTTGACGCCGTTACATGGCGCTTTAGCCGCGTGGCGATGATTATGCCGGCCATTATCGTGGTGATCATGATGTACGAAGTGTTTATGCGCTACGTGCTCGAAAAACCCACTATTTGGGTCAATGAAATGAGCCTGTGGATGGGGGGCTGGGTCTATCTCACTGCCGGCATCTACGCAATGCAGCAGCGCGCGCATATTCGTATTGTGCTGCTCTATGACATAGTGCCGCGATGGCTGCGGCGTTGTTTTGATGTATTGACCACGTTTTTGATTGTGGTCTGGACCTTTATGACCGTATGGGGATCGTATCGGGAATCGAGCAAAGCGCTGCTTGACTGGGAGCGCTACGGCACGGCCTGGGATCCGCCGATTCCCGCCGTCACGCAGCCCTTGATTCTGGTGACGATGGTGGTGATTGCGATTCAAGCCATATCGAATCTGATTATGGACTGGAATACCGCCTACGAAGAGGCTGATCCTGAGCTGGCGATAGACCCCGAAATGGCGGCGAATATTGCTGAAATCAAGCGCGCCCAAGGCGTGAGCGAGTAAGCCCTTATGGATATTGGAACAATCTCACTGATCCTGTTGTTCGGGATGGTTTTTTTACTCGCCATTGGTATGCACTTGGGCTTTGCCTCGGGCATTTTGGCGGTGGTGGTGCTGTGGCTGAAGTTCGGCCCCGATATTTTGTTTAGAAACTTCGGCTCAGGGCCACTGAATATTTTGGCCCAGCGAATGTACGGCCTGACGACGGACTATGTGCTGATATCGGTGCCGCTGTTTATC
>CAKZUS010000247.1 GCA_937921805.1 uncultured Granulosicoccaceae bacterium | reverse complement strand
AGCAGTTTCTATAGCGCCTCTGCCGACAGTGCAGAGGCGAGCACTGCTGCTGACACTGCAAACGCTGGCAGTGAGAAGACGAGCAGTGAGAAGACAAGTAGTGATCCCGACGACGAGGGCCCCGAACTGCCCGCGTTCGACCCCAAAGGCAGCGACCCCGTCGATTTGGGCCTGAGCATTCCAGCCAGTTCTGGCGAGGCGGATAACTTACAGGCTATTTGGGGCATCGGCCCCGTGCTCGAAAAAACCTTACACCGCTTTGGCGTCTATACGTATAAGCAAATCGCGAGCTTCTCGCGTGAAGATGTCGCCAAGGTCGATAAGGCGCTGAAATTCCGCGGCCGCATCGACCGCGATGAGTGGATTAGCAGCGCCGCTGACAAGCATCGCGAAAAATACAACGAGACGCTATAGCCACCCGAGATAGCGGCCCTGGGCAGTACGCCGCTCAGCCGCTGCTTGAGGTCGCAATCAACAGGGATGGCTACTAAATTTGTAGCCATGATGGATGGCTTCCTGTCATCTTGGAGTCGGCGCCGTGAAGCTCAGCGTCTTTGACCTTTTTAAAATTGGCATCGGGCCAAGCAGCTCTCACACCGTTGGCCCCATGCACGCCGCACAGAGGTTTTTAACGGCACTGCGCGCTTCGGGGCAACTGGCTCACGTTGATCGTGTGCGCAGCGAGCTGTTTGGCTCACTGGGTGCCACCGGGCGCGGCCACGGCAGCGACATTGCCGTCTTGCTCGGTCTGATGGGCGAACACCCCGAGACCACTGACACCAGCACGGTCAAAGCGCGCTGCCAGCAGGTGCGCGACTCCAAGCGACTGGCGCTCGGGGGCGAACACGACATCGACTTCATCGAGGCGCAAGACCTAATCCTGCACAATCGCCGCAGCCTGCCCTACCACGCCAACGGCATGCAGTTTTGCGCCCTCGACGCAGACAAACAAGTATTGCTCACCAAAGTCTACTATTCGGTCGGGGGCGGCTTCGTCGTCGACGAGGGCGCTGCCGCCCAAGATGACCCCCTGATCGAAGACCCCACAGAAATCCCCTACCCCTTTAGCAGCGGGGCGGAATTACTCGCCCAATGCAAACAACACGGCTTATCCATCAGCACACTCGTGATGGCCAACGAGACCGCCTGGCGCAGTGAGGCCGAGGTGCGCTCGGGCATTTTGACAATTTGGCGCGCCATGCAAAGCTGCGTCGAAGCGGGGTGTCGCAATGAGGGTATTCTTCCCGGTGGACTGCGCGTGAAGCGCCGCGCGGCAGGCCTGTACCGGCAGCTTCGCAGCGAGCAGCCCTCGCAAGCGCCACTGGGGACGATGGACTGGGTCAATCTCTACGCCCTAGCGGTGAATGAAGAAAACGCGGCAGGAGGGCGCATTGTGACCGCCCCAACCAATGGTGCGGCGGGCATTATCCCCGCCGTGATGCTCTACTTTGCCCGCCATTGCTGCCATGCTGATGAGCAAGAAGTCGAAGACGGTATTGTGCGCTTTTTCCTAGCCGCTGCCGCGATTGGGTTTCTGTTCAAAATGAATGCCTCGATCTCGGGCGCCGAAGTCGGCTGCCAAGGCGAGATCGGTTCGGCGTGCAGCATGGCTGCAGCGGGGCTAACCGAAGCCCTGGGCGGCACGCCAGCCCAGGCCGAGAACGCCGCCGAGATTGGCATTGAGCACAACCTCGGTCTGACCTGCGACCCGATTGGCGGCCTCGTGCAAATCCCCTGCATTGAGCGCAATGCAATGGGAGCGGTCAAGGCCATTAATGCCAGTCGCATGGCGATGCGCGGAGATGGTGAGCACCACGTACCGCTCGACAAAGCCATCACCACAATGCGCGAGACAGGCAAAGACATGAAAACCAAATACAAAGAAACGGCGCGCGGCGGCCTGGCTTTGCATGTTCTCGATGTTCCAGTGACGGTTGTTGAGTGCTAAAAAAGCCCCGCACACAAGCGGGGCGCAAAAGCAGCCGCCTGACGGGGTGGACAAATCAGGCAACCATTGGTTACCGTAAGGGCAATAATTACAGAAAACCAGACCATGCCTACGCAGTGGCACATGTTATTGCAAATACCGATACCTGGCCTTGGCATAGTGATTCATTATTGAATCTAAATTGGGCAAAGTGGACGTTATTTTGTAGAGCTACGCGCGAAATTCCCCAAAGGAGAGAGAGAATGATTAGTCTTGGCGATACCCTTCCACAAATGAACGTCAAAGTTCTCGGTGACAACGGCCTCGCAGATTTTCACACCAGCGCACTATGCGACGGAAAAGTGATCTTGTTTGGCGTACCCGGGGCTTTTACGCCCACCTGCACGGCGGCCTCGCTGCCGAGTTTTGTGGTCCACGGTGACACCTTGCGCGAGCACGGTGTTGATCGCATCGCCTGTGTTGCGGTCAATGATGCCTTTACGATGCGCGCCTGGGGCGAGAGCGCCAATGCCGAGGGCATCGACATGTTGGCGGATTGGAACGCCGATTTTTGCCGTGCAATGGGGCTGACCCTGGATCTCAGCGGAGCAGGCTTAGGCGAGCGCGCCAAGCGCTTTACGCTGGTCTTGCAAGATGGCATCGTGGAGACATGTCTCGTCGAAGACAATGCTGGCACCGCAGAGAACACCAGCGCCGACGCCCTACTCGCACAGTGGTAGCGCTTCTCGCTTAACCCCCATGCACCGCACCACACCTTGCCTGCACTGGGTATTCGACATGGATGGCACCCTCACCGAAGCCGTTCATGACTTCGACGCCATCCGTGCGCAATTGGGCTTACCCGAAGGCGAGCCCATCTTGGAGCAAATCGCGCTGCTGCCCCCCAGTGAGCAGCATCGTCTGCACACGCAGCTGTTCGATCTAGAGATGGACCTCGCGAATCAGGCCCAGGCCCGCGACGGCGCTCTGGCGCTGCTAACGCATTTGCACTCCCACGGCGTGCAGCTCGCTATCTTGACGCGCAACGCCTATCGCATTGCGCTGGCAACGCTGGAGGCGGCGGGCTTGCGCGCGTACTTTCACGATGATGTTGTGATCGCCCGAGAACACTGCCCTCCCAAGCCCCAACCCGATGGGCTACACCTGATCGCCAGCCGCTGGGGCGTGCCCAGCGAGAGCATGATCATGGTCGGTGATAATGGTTTTGATGTCGCCACGGCCCTGGCAGCGGGTGCCACGGCCCTGCACTTGCGCATCGACGCGCATCCGGCTCCCCCCGCGCATTGGCAAGTACATCATCTCGACATCCTGCGCGCTCAGTGCGCCACGTGCACGGCTGCCTTGCATCACTAAACCGGCCATTGCCCCTGCAAATTGCTCTATGCAAAACACCTCCTGGGGCAACCTCTTGCAGCCCACTGTCGACAATAGCTTGTGTATTTCGGCGTCATTTTTGTATGCACAACAGCCTGAACAACCGCATACAGGGGCGCCAAACAGGGCCTCTGTCGTTTTCCACACAGCACAGGTCGCGGCGAATGCAGCGTAGAGGCGTATTGCTGCATACTCTAGCGCCACGTTGCCCTTACACCACAGTAGGAATCGAAGTCTTATGAGCGAAGAACAATACGACGACGAAGAAGAGATCATCCTCTCCGAGCTGGACGATGAAGAGCTTGTCGAGCAAATGCACGATGACCTCTACAATGGCCTAAAAGACGAGATTATCGAAGGCACGAGTCTGTTACTAGAGCGCGGCTGGTCACCCAGCAAAGTGCTCAGTGATGCCTTGGTCGAAGGGATGCGCATTGTTGGTATCGATTTTCGCGACGGGATCTTGTTTGTCCCTGAAGTCTTGATGGCGGCCAATGCCATGAAAGGCGGCATGGCTATTTTACGCCCGCTTCTGGCAGAGACCGGCGCAGAGACAGTCGGCAAAATGGTCGTCGGCACCGTCAAAGGTGATATTCACGACATCGGCAAAAACCTCGTGTCCATGATGATGGAAGGTGCGGGTTTCGAAGTCTTCGATATTGGCATCAACAACCCCGTTGAGAACTACCTCGAAGCTTTGGACGAGCACCAGCCTGAAATACTGGGCATGTCAGCGCTACTGACCACGACTATGCCGTATATGAAAGTCGTGATCGACACCCTCATTGAGCAAGGCCGCCGCGATGATTACATCGTCTTGGTCGGGGGCGCGCCGCTGAACGAAGAATTTGGCCAAGCCATTGGCGCCGACGCTTATTGCCGCGACGCGGCGGTGGCCGTCGAGACCGCCAAGTCTATGGTTGAGCAAAAGCGCGCCCTCACGCGCTGACGAGCGACTAAGGAAGCGCATCCGTGGACGGATTAGTCTTGGGTCACGCCGCGGGCGGCCACGACGTGGACCAGCCCCATGCGGCGGCGGCCCCTTCGCTTATCATCGCCTGCGGAGCACTGTCCCACGAGCTGGTCGCCATCAAGCGCCACAACGCCCTGGATCAACTCAAGATCCAGTGCTTGCCCGCCGAGCTGCACAACCGACCTGAGCGCATTGCGGGCGCGGTTGAAGCCATGCTACAAAAAACCACCGGGCAATTTGCGCATCGCTTTGTCGCTTATGCCGACTGCGGCACCGGCGGTGCGCTGGACCGCGTCCTAGAGCGCTACGGCGTAGAGCGCCTCGCGGGAGCGCACTGCTATGAGTTTTTTGCTAGCGCGGCGCGTTTTGCAGCGATGCAAGAAGACGAGCTGGGGACGTTTTACCTCACGGATTTTTTAGCCCGGCATTTTGAGCGCTTGATCTGGCAGGGCATGGGCATGGCCAAGCACCCTGAGCTGCGCGATATGTACTTCGCGCACTACCGGCGCATGGTGTATCTCGTGCAGCAGCCCGACAAGGCCCAACACGCCCTGGCACAACAAGCCTCGGAGCGCCTGGGACTGCCCCTGGAGACCCTCGAAACAGGGCTGGGCACAATGCAGCACGACATTATTCATTTTTATAAAAAAACGGCTTCAGGAGAGCTTGCATGGCAAAGCTAGTGACTGTGTATTGGCGCGATATCCCGTCGCAGCTCATCGCGAAAAAGGGCCGTAAAACCGCCAAAGTGTTATTGAGCGAACGCTTCCAAGAAGCGATTGATAGCGCAGCAATGCGCGCAGGAAAGGGCACCACCGACGACTATCTGGCCGACTGGCGCCGCGAAGAAACACCGTGTGACGATGATCTCGACGCGGTGATTCACGCACGCGCTGCCGAGATTGAGGCGTCTTTTAGCGACCAAGATCTGCGCGATTTTGTACTGGCACTTGGCGAGATTACTCGCGGTCAAGAGACCCCAGAGACCCAAAAAGCCCAAAAAGTCCAAGAGGAACAACAGTGAGCGCCACCGCTGAGCAGATTATTGACTTCATGCGCGGTTTCACGATTGAAACCACGCCGGGGCAGTCTAAAAAACTCGCCAGCTACCAAGAGCATTTGCGCCCCGGCTGCATGGTCGCCGTGACTTTTCTTCCTGGCAGCGACTACCTCGACACCGTCGCCACCGCCAAGCGTTTGCGTGAAGAGGGCTTTGTGCCCGCGCCGCATTTCGCCGCGCGCTCCATCGAGAGCGAAGCCCAATTCAGTGACTTTGTCGCGCGGTGTGTCGGCGAAGCAGGCGTCGAGCAGGTCGTCGCCCTCGCGGGTGCTGTGGACACACCCGTTGGCCCTTACGACAGCTCCATGAGCCTGCTTGATACGGGAATTTTCGACAAAAACGGGATCAAAACCATCGGCGTTGCCGGTCACCCCGAAGGCAGCCCCGACATCAGCGACAGCGCACTACAAGAAGCCATTGACTGGAAAAATGCCTTCCACCAGCGCAGTGATGCCCAGCTGTACATCGCCACCCAATTTGCCTTTGAATCGGCACCTATCATCGCCTGGGATCGCGCCCTGCGCGCCAGCGGCAACGCGCTGCCTATTCACATCGGCGTTCCGGGCTTGGCGACACTCAAGTCTTTGCTCGGTCATGCCAAGGCCTGCGGCGTCGGCGCCTCGATGCGCATCCTGACCAAGCAAGCTATGAATGTGGCCAAGCTGCTCACCGTCAATGCACCAGACCAGCTCGTGCGCGAACTGGCGCACTACAGCGCGACCGACCCTGACTGCGGCATCAGCAGCGTGCATATGTACCCCCTAGGCGGTCTAAAAAAATCCGCCGCCTGGAGTCACGCAGTGGTCGATGGACACTTCACCCTGAGCGCCAAGGGCTTCGACGTGACCGTCCCAATTACTTAAATCCGGTCACTCAAGCCCCGTGACTTAAACCCGTTACTAGACCTTTCCATTTCATCGAATTTTTAGGAATTACGCACCATGAGCGAAACTGTCGTCACCTCTGCCTCAGGCAAAGAATGGGTGATTGGCTTTGATCGTCCGTTTACGATCATTGGCGAGCGCATTAATCCGACCGGCCGCAAGATCCTCGCTGAGGAGATGAAGGCAGGCGATTTTAGCCGCATTGAGCGCGATGCCCTCGCCCAAGTACAGGCCGGTGCGCATATGCTCGACGTCAACGCGGGGATTCCCCTTGCCGACGAGCCAGGCTTACTCGCCAAAGCGATTGAGATGGTGCAAGCCCTCTGTCCCGACACGCCGATCTCGATTGACTCTTCGATTCACGAGGCGCTAGAGCGCGGACTGGAAGTGTGCAAAGGCCGTCCCCTGCTCAACTCTGTCACGGGAGAGGACGATCGCCTAGAAGCTGTATTGCCTTTGGTCAAAAAGTACGACGTGCCCGTCGTTGCTATTTCCAACGACGAAACCGGTATCTCCGAAGACCCCGACGTGCGCTTTGCCGTCGCCAAAAAGATCGTTGAGCGCGCCCAGGATCACGGCATCAAGCCAGCTGATATCGTCGTCGATCCCTTGGTCATGCCCATCGGCGCCATGGGTACCGCCGGTCGCCAAGTGTTTGAAATCTTGCACAAGCTGCGCAAAGAACTCAAATGCAACAGCACCTGCGGCGCCTCCAACGTCAGCTTTGGGCTACCCAATCGCCACGGCATCAATGCGCACTTCTTGGCTATGGCCAGCTCGCACGGCATGACCAGCGCCATTATGAACCCGCTACACGAACCCGAGCTGCAGGCGATTATGGCTGCGGACGTGCTGAACTCCAACGACCCAGACTGCCTGAAGTGGATTCAGAAATTCCGTGAAGTGCCCGCCGAAGGCAGCGCTGCAGCGCGCGGGCGTCGTCCCAGTCGTCGTCAACGTAGTTAATCCTGACTCTCACTTTGACTCGCGAGTGCGAACCGCTTTGTTCCCTCACGTCACCCCAATGGAAAGACCATGAATGACTCTACCGATCCGAGCGAGCTGCACCCCGCCGCTGGCCAGTCCAATGAAGCTTTAGTCGT
>CAKZUS010000246.1 GCA_937921805.1 uncultured Granulosicoccaceae bacterium | reverse complement strand
TTTGGTAACGGGGCTTTCTCTTTACAGACCCTTTTTCTAGGCCTTATTTTTAAAGAGTAGGGAAATACTAAAGTCTACTTCTGGTGAGGCCATCTGCACCGTGACGCTTTGCTGGTGCGGCGGTAGAGGGCTGTTGGCTGGAATGAGCTGTGGTGGCTGCATCTGATAGTCGAGCTGTCTCTTGCTGAGTTCGACGCAGACATTGCCCGTGACAATGTTGACGTACTCAGACATGCTATCGAGAGCAATCTCGTCAATCGTCTCTGGAGTGAATTGCAAGATCGTCGTCGCGATGATCCGGATCATGTCCTCAGGGCCAGTGAGGCAGTAATGGAAGTCGCCCTCGGCTCCGCCGTGGATGTACTGTGTGCAGCTCATCTGCGGAAGGCTTTCTAGGTAGTCTTGGCACTGGACTCCGCCGACCTTGGAGCCAACACGCAAAATTCGCATCGCTTGCTTGACGCTCAAATCAATAAACGGATTGACGATAGCCGGATGCGGAACGTCTTGCAGCGACAGCTCAATCTTCTGCTGTGACTCGTTTTGCGACGCTTTGAACAGCTCCAGCTCTTGGGCCAGGTCTTCCTCGCCAATACAACCCACTTGGATCAGCGCTTCGCCCAAGAATACGCGCCGTTCTTTCTGCGCTTTGAGTATCTGTTCGAGTTGTTCTTCGTTGATGCAGCCGACTTCTAAGGCAACTTCGCCAAAGCGGCGATCACTGCGGTATTGCTCAAGGTTAATTGAGCGCGCTTCTGCTTCATCAAAAAATCCAAATTCAACGCCTAACTCACCCAGCGAAGGGTTAGTGGTCTTCTGCAAATTTATAGCCGCGCGCAGTTCGTCGGCGGTCACCATGTTGCGTACAAGCAACCATTGACCAAAGAAATTAATAGTCATACTGAAACATTTCCAATGAAGTAGCGCTATCCGTTAGCGAAACGCGGCGCTTTGGCAAGCGCAATGGGGCGCTACTGAGTAGTCTGGTTATGGTCGATTACATTGCGCATCACATCGAGCAGCACTTCGCGCTCGTAGGGCTTTTGCACAAAGTTTCTCGCCCCTAGCTCGATGGATTGCTCAACGAGTTCGCGGGTTCCCAGAGAACTGGCCATGATCACAGACGCGGCATCATCAATGCCCATAATTTCGCCGAGTGTTTCGATGCCATTTTTTCCAGGCATAACGATGTCGAGTAAGACCAACTCGGGCTTGTGTTCGCAGAATGCTTTAATCGCGTCATCGCCATTGCGTGCGGTCGCGACGACTTTGAACTCTGTCTCCTTGAGATGAATCTGAATAACGCCAAGCATCGCCAACGAATCGTCAACTAACATCACTGAATGTTGCTTATCCATAATAAGTACACGCCTCCTGTGTGAATTTTGGACTGCGCGGATACGAAAACAACCCGCTCTAGGCATTATTCGACTTGGGGGAGCTGTTCTTTAGAGATTGCTTGTAGCACGAGGCTGGGCTGGCGGCGGGGCTAGCAGCAAGACAGTGAAACAGTGCGATAAATTAGTAGGGTAGTGGCTGACATTTTCCAGAGCTTGCTAAGGTCTGAGTGTGGAACAATAGGGAGCAAATATGTCACTGTCTCGCCGTTCACTTTTCGTTTTGCTGGCTAGCCTGCCCGTGGTGGCCTGTACGACTTTTGGGCCAACGCCACCTCAGATTTTCCAGCGTGGAGGCCCCGCAATCAATGGCTATGATCCGGTGGCCTACTTCACTGAGCGCCGCCCAGTACTCGGCCAATCGGCACTGAGCACCCGCTGGAAAGATGCGACCTGGTATTTCTCTAGTGCCGCCAATCGCGATGCTTTTATCAGCGATCCGCATCGATACGCCCCGGCTTATGGGGGGTATTGCGCCTATGCCGCTGCGCAAGGCTCTGTCGTTCGCTCCTCGCCCGAGGCGTGGACGATTCACGAGGGCACGCTCTACTTGAACGTGAACAAGCGCTTCCAGCGGATCTGGGAAAAAGATATTCCGGGGTATCTCTCCAAGGCCGAAGCTCTGTGGCCAGAGGCGATGCCACACCTATCCCACAGCGATGAAGTCAGCACGTAATTGCGCGACGAGCGCTGGCAGCCAGGGCCACGTATGGGCGGCCGCATCGCTGACGATGAGGGTCGCTTCGCGGGAGAAGGCCGGGGCGCCTGCAACGCACAGGAGCTGCTTGGTGCGCAGAAAAGGGGCGACGAGTCGCTGCGGCAGATAGGCTGAGCCAGGCTGCGTGAGGAGATAATCCAGTACCCACTGCGCAGAGGAAAAACTGGTTTTGGCGACGCCCGCATCAGAGAACTCCGCCGTGTGCTGGTGCCCAAAATCTGGCCCTGCGTCGAAATAGACGTAGTGAGGGTCTGTGCGCATAGAGGTATTGGGACGGTTGGAGACGAGCAGGAGCGGTTCTCGAAAGAGCGCGTAGAGCGTCTGGCCTTCGCGGCAGGTATTGCGCCAGCTCAGCATGGCGTCGATCTGCGAGGTTCTAAGAGCATACTCTAGCGCTGCATCTTGGCCCGGCAGCACGCTGAGGGCCGTGCTCGGGTGCTCGCGTCGAAGAAAAGTGATCAGGCGCTGTCCGGCGAGAGGCCATAAATCCTGCTCGCAGCCCAAGTGCATCCGGTACTGCACCCCGTAGAGGGGCGAGGTCTCTTGCTGGGCTTGCTTCCACAGAGCGCTCATGGCTTGAGCGTAGCGCTTGAACTTGCGGCCTGCAGCCGTGGGGACTACGCCTTGCTTGCCGCGCGAGAAAAGGCGCTGGCCGAGTGCGTTCTCTAGCGCATGCAGGCGCGCGGTGACGGTGGACTGGCTGACGTGCAGTCGCTCCGAAGCCCGCACCAAACTGCCTGTGTCGTCGATGGCAAGAAAGGTTTCAAGATGGGCAAGCTGCATAAAAAGCACCTGATTCAATGCAGATTTATTGCATTAATTATGCAATAAATTTCACTTTTCAGATGATAAACCGTGCTGCATAGTAATCATATTGCCGAAAATGAGAGGGAGAGGCGCCATGCGCTTTCACATTGCGATTAACCTAGAGCGCTTGTCACCCAGTACCAATATGGAAGCGGTCGCACGCCATACGCTAGAGATGGTGCAGATGGCCGATGCGGCCGGCTTTGAGATAGCTTGGGCCGCCGAGCATCATGCTTTGGAAATGACCATTGCGCCGAATCCGTTTCAGCTGCTGACCTGGTGGGCAGGGCACACCGATCATATTCGACTGGGCTGTGGAGTCGCCAATGCCTCGTATTGGCATCCGATACGCCTAGCGGGCGAGGCGGCGATGCTGGATTTGATCAGCGGCGGGCGCCTGGAGCTAGGCCTGGGGTCGGGGGCGTATCAGCGAGAGTTTGACCGCATGAAGCCGGGGCTACTGCAAAGCGATGGCTGGCGCTATCTGCAAGAGATGCTGCCGTTGATTCCAGCGCTATGGGCGGGAGATGTAGAGCACGACGGGGAGTATTGGCAATTCCCGCTGTCGACGTCCTGCCCCAAGCCGCTGCAGCAGCGTGTGCCCCTGTGGGCGGCAGCGCGCTCGCCGATTACTTTTGATTACGCGGTCAAGAACGACTGCAATATTATGAGCTGGCCGCTGACCAAGCCTTTCTCCGAGGCGCAGCTCTATCGCCAGTTGCTCGATACGGCGATTGCCGAGCACGGTAGTACATACTCGGGGCGCTTTGCCATGATGCGCCACACGGCTGTATACGACAACGCCCGCGACCAGCGCGCGGTAATGGACGCGGTGCGCAGTGTGCTGAGCCAGTTTGGCAACCTGATGATGCAATCAGGAGAAGTCATCAATGGTTTCCCCGAGAGCGTGCCGCTGGAGAGCCTCGATGGCAATGCGTTTGTCGATCCCGCAGCCCTGGAGCAGAACCTGGTGTTTGGTGAC
>CAKZUS010000245.1 GCA_937921805.1 uncultured Granulosicoccaceae bacterium | reverse complement strand
GCGCTTGCGTCGACGCCTGGTGGACTATGGCATTGCGATCAAAGTGGCGAGGGGGCTGGGGTATATGCTGGAGCTGGTGCCGTGAGGGTGCTCTCGCTGCGTGTGCGGCTGTTCGCATTAATCTTGGGGCCGCTATTGCTCATTGGGGCGGCCTTGAGTGCTTGGCGCTATAGCGTCGCTGTCGCCACCGCTACCGAGCTATATGACCGCGCCTTGCTCGTGACCGCGCTGGCGGTGTCGCGAGATGTCGCCATCTCGGGGGGCGATGCACTGTCTGCGATTACCCGTCGTTTTGTGGCGGACGCTGCAGGCGGAGAGGTGTTCTATCATGTCGCTGGCCCCGCCGGAAGCTACGTGACCGGATATGCCTCTCCGCCAGTGAGCCGCACTAAACTGCTCAAAACCCCCTATCGTCCGGTGTATTTCGAAGCGATGTACCTCAAGGTGCCGGTGCGCGTGATGCGTTTGGTCGAGCGCAATGTGAGCGAGGCGGTTCGGGGCGATTCGATCGTGACGGTCTGGCAGCATTTGCGCGATCGCGAGAGCTTTGCTACCGAGCTAGGTGTTCGCGCGGCGAGCTTAATGGGGGTGCTATTTGCGGCGATGGCTGTGGTGATCTGGTTTGGTGTCAAATACGGTCTGCGTCCGCTGGATGATTTGCATCGCGCCATTGCGATTCGCTCTGCCGATGATCTCAGCCCGATTAAGCGCCCGGTGCCGGTGGAGGTCCAGGGCATCGTCGAGACCCTAAATCGTTTGTTTGGGCAAGTCGCACAGAGCATCGAAGCTAAACAGGTCTTTATCGCCAATGCCGCGCATCAATTGCGTAACCCTGTAGCAGCTGTTCAGTCGATGGCCGAAGCCGTGCAAGCGACCGAGGACCCGGTAGAGCGGGAGTGGCGGCTCAAAGAGCTGGTGGCGGCCAGTCGCTCGAACGCGCGCGTCGCAGAGCAACTACTCTCTCTCGGGCGTTTGGGTGATGCGAAGTTGCGGCGCGAGCCAGTGTGCTTTGGTCAGCTAGCGCAGAGGCTGTGTAGCGCTGCGGCGCCTGCGATTTTGGCCCAAGGTTTGGAGTTTGAGTATCGCGCTGCGGATGAAGCATGCTGGGTGAATGCAGATCGGGCTTTGTTGCGCGAGGCCGTTATTAACCTCATAGACAATGCACAAGCCCATGGCGGCGAGCACTTGAGCACGATTCGAGTCGTATTGACGCAGCAAGAAGGCTGGGCGCTGCTGTCTGTGCAAGACGACGGTCGGGGACTGCACCCGCAAGACAGCCAGCGCGCGTTTGCGCGCTTTAGTCAGATTGAACCCAGCGCGGGCAGCGGACTGGGCTTGTCGATCTGTTTGTCTGTAGCCCAGCAGCACGACGGCTGGCTGCGCATCGACGAGGTAGCGCAGGGGGCGAGTGTGACGCTGGCGCTGCCAGTTCTGCCGGCAGCGCCTAAGTAGTAATGTTAATGAGGATTAATGCCCAAGCGTCGCGCCGGCGGCATCATCGGTGGCAGTGACCCGATACAAGCTCGCCTCTCCAGTCATGGCCGGGCGCAGCGAGTAGGCTTCGCCCGGTTGGATCAAGCAGGTGTCGCCAGGGTTAAGCACCGCTTCGCCCCCTTGCCACTGCAGCGCCCAGTGCCCGTGCATGGGCATTAACACGGTATGCATGGTGGGCGTTTGCACGGCATCCCCCAGAGACTGACGAGCGATAAAGTCCACCTCAAAACCGGGGCGATCGCGGATGCAGGCCTGCTCTCCAATGACGGGAGCAGGTTGATCACGCGCGAGAGCCAGCAGGTCCCAGTAGCGGGCCACGTAGTGCGGCACCATGTCTTGCACGCTCAGCTCAGGGTAGGCGCCTAGCTGCTGTTCAGTGAGCAGCGGCATCGCCGCAACCCCTTCGGGGAAGTGTTGGTTTTTGTTGCGGTCGTAGAGCACGCCGTTTTCGCCGAGCATCAGCCCATGTGCTTGGGCGTCTTCGATCACTTGCGGCGCCCAGGTCACGCCACCGCCCGCATCATCGCCACCGAGCACCGCCATGATCATGCCGTAGTCGACACCGATGTTCTCGAAGCCGCGAAAAATACCGGTGGGGATGTTAATGATATCGCCCTCACCGAGGGTCACCTCGCCCGCGTCTCCCCAGCGGCCCCAGAAAAAGCGCCAGCGTCCTTTGAGGACAAAAAACACCTCTGCAGTGGTGTGACTATGCAAAGAGTTGCGGCAGCGTGGAGGCTGCCCTGCGGCGCCAATATTGAACCCAGGCGTATCGCTGATATGCACATGCTGGTCTGCGCTCTCCGAGACGCCGCCTCCGATGATGGTGAAGTTTTCTTTTTGATCCGAGCCGGGGGTGTGAGCGTCAATAAATGCGGTTTTGCACGGCTTGAGCTCGCCGTAGCGTACGATTTGTGGAGACATAACTTACCCAGTGTGTAGAAGAATTTGCTTATAGACAGCGGTTTCGTCAAACAGCGAATACTCGCGCCGAATGGCCGGCTCGCCGCTGACGACAGCCCCAAATTCTGCGTGCGAAATCCCCAAGATATAGACCTCCGCCCCCGTTGGCGCGCCAAAGGCTCCCCAGCCGTCGTGCTTGCCGTGTAGGCTCCAGCGCAGTGCGGCGCGCGGTGGCATCATCGGGTCATCGCGCCCGATTTGGTGGTGAATGGTAAAAGTCGCGCTGGGCAGTGCCGCGCGCAAGCCCATCCAGAAATGCTCAATCGGCCCATGCGAGTCACAGTGCATGCCCCCGGGATATTCGCCCTGAGCCGCGCGGTCGTAATCGCGCTGCACCGTAGCGATATCGGCGTGCATGAGGCGGCTGAGGGTGTCGGCGTAGCGCTGTCCCCATTCGTTGTCATTACCACGCCCATGGTAGGGACCGGCTTGGTCGTTGTCGGGGGTCAGCGGCAGCACGCACTTCTCGGGGCCGCCTTCGCGCTCAATCGTATGCGCGGCGAAAGCGCGTGGCTCCCAGCCCAGTTGCCGCACAATCGCGCCCTGATCGCGAATCAGCCACTCGTCATTGATTTGATTGGCGATAGCGTGGCAGTCAGCAATGATGCGATATCGCAGTTTGGTGCCCGTCGCGGCGCCGTAGGCTCCGTCGCCAGCGTGGGTGGCGGTGGAGAGTATGCGGTGTGAGCTGAGCAGGCCCTCTTCGGGGGTGCCGCTGTAAATCACGTCTTCGCCGAATAAGCAGCGATCGGGAAACTCCGCCAGCGTCGCCATGGTGGCACCAATCACGTTGGCATTGCCGATGACGACCGAGCCAGGAGAGCGCACGACGATATCATCGCTATAGTAGCGATGCAGCGTATGCAGGGCGCGTCCTTCCCAAATCTCCTGGGTCACCCCCAGAATGTAGTCAGGAAAATCTCTAAATTTCTCGTCAAATCCTTGCATAGTGAAACCGTTGTCAGTGTCTGGGGGTGGATAAAAAGAGCTGGGCGTGCAGGGGGCTAGTGCTTACTGGGCCTCGCTAGGCGCGCCGAGCTACGAATAATCAAAGGCGCGTCGATCTGAATGTGCTGTACTGCCGCTTGGGTAATATTGTGCAGCAGCGCCGCGACAGTGTGCTCCACCATCGTATCGGCCCGCTGGCGTATGGTCGTGAGGTCGTAAGAGGGCCAAGCAGCCGGAGGCACATCGTCGAAGCCCACGACAGAGACGTCGTCGGGAATGCGCAACCCCAGCTCGAACCGCAGCACGTCCATCGCCATGATCGCCATGTGGTCATTGGCAGCGAATAGCGCATCAGGTCGCTGCGCTGGCGCGGCGTGGGCGAACAGCCGCCGAGTGGCCTCGCGCGCCTGCTCGGTGTCGAAGTTACCGACCTCGCGTGCAAACAGCGTCGCCCCCGCGTCGCTCAGTGCAGAGCGCAAGCCGGCCTCGCGGTCGCGTTGTGTCGAGGCGCCTTCCCAGCCCGCAAGATAAGCAATACGTTGGTGGCCGGCCTCCAGCAGTAATTGCCCCAGCTTGCGCCCTCCACCCATGTTGTCGGAGGTGATGCTGCTGACGCCGGCATCGTCTTGAGAGCGATTGAACAGCACGACCGGCACCCCTGCAGCCTGGCAGCGGCGGGCGAGGTCTGATGACAGAGCGACCGAGGCCAGAAGAATACCGTCTACTTGATAATCTAGAATTTCCGCGACGATGTGTTCTAGCGAGTCTTCGCTGTTTTGTGTCGCCATAAAAACGAGCACATGATAGCCCTTGGCCTGCAACGCGGTAGAGAGGCGTTCGAGCGCATCGGGATAGAAATAATTGTCGAGATACGAGACCACGAGGCCAATGATGTGGCTTTTGCCCGACACCATTGCCCGAGCGAGCACATTGGGACGGTAGCCCAAAGCCTCGGCGGCGCTGCGCACTTTGGCGATTGTGCGCGCAGACACCGATGCCCCGGGGGTGAACACGCGCGAGACGGCGGACTGCGATACCCCTGCGTGCTTGGCTACTTGCAGCGATGTCACGCGCTCAGACATGAGTACAGCTCACACGGGGGTGGCTCACAAGGGGGTGCCTCATTGCCCCGTCAGCTCGCGCAGGCGAGCGAAGACATCGACTCCCAGTTGCGCATAGATATCTAGCAAATCGATCAACACCCAGTTCTCGCGGATCAAGCCGTGCTCCACCCGCCAAAAATCCAAAGAACGCATGCTCAGCGGCTGCCCCGCAGGGGCGATGCCAAGCCAGCCATCATGACTGAGCGTGAGCGCCATATTGGGCCAACCCGTCACCGCTACGTAAGCGCCATCGGCAAAGAAATGCGCGCCATTTTTTGATACCCCTCTGTCTGGCATAGCTTTTAAGAAAGGAATTTGATGCCAGCGGCGAAACCCCTCAATGCCGCGTCCGGTGCCAATGCCAGAGGGGCCGTACCAGTTCATGCGTGGATGCCAAAAGCGCTCTAGTTGCATCAGCTCTGGGCCGCCTTGCTGGGGATGGCGTCCCAGGTGTTCCAGCATATCCAGAACGATCTGCTGGCTGGCTTGGCTGAGAGCGGGGTCATAAGGCGCGCGCGCGATACCGTCTTGGGTTGCAGGTCCGGGGACGTGCCACTCCCGCCCCAGTGAGGGCGCTAGAGGCCAAGCGCGGGCTTGGTGCATGACCTCAACAATGTCCCACAGCGCTTGCACTTCGACCAGCTCCTCGTCCTCGAAACGATAGAACTCATGAAATCGCATCGCCATTTGATGGCCGGTCGCCGGAATATCGAGCCACGGAAAGATCGATACGCCGGTGTAATAGCCCGCGCACCCGACCCAGTTATGCCCGTCTTGGTCTGGGCCGCTGATGACAATGGTGTCGCGACGCTCCAGGTCTGGCCAGGCGGCAGCGAGGGGCGCGTAGGCCTGCTCAAAAAAGCACTGCGCACCCACATGCTCGCCAATGGGATGACTGAGACGAAAAACCGTGTCTTCGCGACTGAGCGCATGCAGTGCACGCAGCGCCGTGGGTGCGTCAAAGTCATACAGCGCCGCACGCCACGGGGCCAATCGCGCCGCCAGCGCTCTAGTCACTGTTATCGCCGGTGTTATCGCCAGTATAGGGTGCGGCCTGACCATAGGGCACATCGATGTTGCCATAGCGCCGTACGCGCACATTGCACTGCTCGGCATGGCCCACAAAGCCCTCCAGCATGCACAGTCTGGAACCGTATTCGCCAATCAGGGTGGCAGCTTCGTCGGTCAGGATTTTCTGGTAGCTGTGCGTCTTGAGGAACTTCCCGACCCATAGTCCGCCGGTATAGCGTCCGGCTTTTTTGGTGGGTAGGGTGTGGTT
>CAKZUS010000244.1 GCA_937921805.1 uncultured Granulosicoccaceae bacterium | reverse complement strand
GGCGGGGCTGGTGATGGTGACCGAGAGCTGGCTCAATGCCGCCACAGATAACCGCCGCCGTGGGGGGCTGCTGGCGATTTATATGATCGTCAACTACGGCTGCAGCGGTAGCGGACAGCTGCTGCTCGGTGTGGCCGATACGCAGAGCTTCCATTTGTTTACGCTCGCGTCGATTTTGTACTCACTCGCATTGGTGCCTCTACTCCTGACTCGTGCGCCCGCGCCGCCAGCGCCCGGTGGGGGGCGGATCGATTACCGTAGTCTGTTGCGCTTGAGTCCATTGGGGTTTGTTGTCGCCTTTTGCTCGGGAGTGATGAATGCGAGCTGGCACAGCCTGGGGCCACTGTACGCGGCGAGCCTCGGGGGCGGAGTCGAAGATATTTCGCGCTTTATGGCTGTGGGAGTTTTTGCGGGGCTGTTGCTGCAATGGCCTATGGGGCGTTGGTCAGATCGCGTCGGGCGCCAGCGGGTGCTGGCCTTGTGTGCGGTGGTCGCCGCCGCGGCTGCTCTGATGATGCAAGGTCAGTGGTGGCAAATCGCGGTATATGGCGCCTTTGCCTATCCGCTGTACTCGCTGTGCGCCGCGCATGTTAATGACCTGGGAGCACAATTGGGCAAGACGGTCGAGGTCGCCAGTGGTTTATTAGTGATGTTCGGTATCGGCTCTTTTTTAGGCCCTCTGCTCATAGGCTACTTAATGGACGCGTACCAGCCCGATGCCTTGTTCTGGGCGTTGAGCGTGATGGCCGGTATTGTCACGGTGATGCCGTGGGTGCTTGGTTCGCGCATCAGTGGGCGCAAACGGCGCGAGTTTGTCCCCGTTCCCGGAGAGCAATTGAGCACTTCTGAAATCTATAGCGCAGCGCGACAAGACAGAGCCGTCGCATCAACCAGTAAGGATGAGTCATGAGAGTGCGCTTGCGTACCGATTTTGCCACGAGTTGGCAGTCATATTGTCGTCACAATCCTGGCCCCGCTGGCAAGCCTGCTCCAGAGTGCATGCCGGACTTGCTGTCTTTAGCAGACCAGGCCGATGTGTTTGTGCTGGATGGTTTTGGCGTGCTGAATGTTGGAGATGACGCGATCCCCGGCATGCCCGAGCAAGTTGCAGCGCTGCGCGCGCTGGGTAAGCGGGTCGTGATCTTGACGAATGGCTCCACGCGGCAGCACCCAGCATTGGTGAAAAAATTCACTGATTTGGGCTACCCCGTGGACGACATTATCAGCAGCCGCGATGTGTGCATTGCCGAACTGGCCCAGTCTGCGCTAACCGGACTGCGCTGGGGCGTCTCGCCGGTTGGGGACGTGACTGACCCCAACTTTCGGCTCGATGACCTGGGTATTGATGCGGCGTATTGTGATGCGCAGAATCTAGCGCAGTTCGATGCCTTCTTGATGCTCACGACAAAGGCTTGGAATAGTGCACTGGAGCAAGCCCTGTGCGAGACGCTGCGCGATAGGCCGCGCCCGCTTTGGTGTGCCAACCCCGATGTGTGCGCGCCCTTTGATGGGTACTTTTCGGTTGAACCGGGCGCCGTGTGCCGGCGCCTGACAGAGACGCTGGGTATTGCGGTGCGCTATTGCGGAAAGCCCGATCCGTGTACGTATACCTATGTGGAAAAACGCCTGCTGGAGCAGGCAGTGCAGGTTCCCAAAGAGCGCCTGCTAATGGTAGGGGATTCGCCGCATACTGATATTTTGGGGGCCGCACGCGCTGGCTGGCGCACGGCGCTGATGAGTGACTATGGCTTATTGCGCGCACGCGACTGGCGGGCACTGCTTGAAGACGCGGCAATCTGGCCTGATTTTGTGATCACTTCGTCTGGCGGCGCTTGAGTACGGCAACATTGCCAAGCAAAATCAGCACAATACCTAAGGCGGCGAACAGGTCTGGGCGGTAGGCTTCGAACACGATGGATACCCCCATTGCCACAATGGGGATGAAAAGCGCAACAAAGCCGCCGCGAGTGGGGCCCACCAAGTGCAATAGCCGCAGATACACATAAAACCCCAGAACCGACCCGAACACGGCCAAGTACAGCAGCGACCCGACGTATTGTACGCTCCACACAAACGCAAACTCACGCCCACTGATCAGTGCTATAGCGCCCACGATCACGGCGCCGTAGAGCATCGCAAAAGCATTGACGCTGTTGAGGCTGTAGCCTTTGCTCTGGCAGTATGTGCCGATGATGTTTCCCAGCGATGCGAACCATGTCGCTGCGACCCCCAGAGCAATGGCGAGCCAGGCTTGTGGCTGATCCCAAGAGAGCGACAGCTCCTGCCAAAAGATAAAAGCCACCCCCACCACACCAACGCTACCGCCAGCGATAGCTCCCCACTCTAAGGGTTTGCCTAAGAAGATTCGCGCGTGCAAGGCGTTCATCCCGATCACCAGCGAAAAGGCGACGGCCCCATACGCGGAGGTGACCAGTAGTTCCATCTCGTAGAAAAGCCAATAATTCACACCAAAAAGACAGGCCCCCAGTAGTGCAAACCAGCCGTGATCACGCCAACCAAAGCGCAGCCTCTCCGCGCGCCACAGACACCAGCTGAATAAAATCGCCGCCGCGAGAAGAAAACGCCACGTCACCGACGCCATCGGGTCGACCTGCCCCAATTGCAGCAAAATAACATACCAAGTGGAGCCCCAGATCAACGCGGCTGAAACGAATAAAAACAAGGGCATGAAAGAGTCTCTGGTGCGCTTATGGGGGTGTATGTTGTCGCGATGTAGCAGGAGGGGAGAAGATAGCTGCGCTGCGCGTTTCTGTCAG
>CAKZUS010000243.1 GCA_937921805.1 uncultured Granulosicoccaceae bacterium | reverse complement strand
AGGCGTCCAAGGCGGCAGCAGCGTCAGCGCAAAGATCAGTAGCAGCAGCACTATCATGGCGCCAGCTCCACCCTTCCATTCGACCACAAGTCCCAGCGACGCCCATCCGGACCAATCACCCAGCCGTCTAGTCGCGGTAATGGACGCAGGGATGGCGGCTCTGGCTCCGGCGATTCCCCACGAGATACGGCACTGGGCGGAGCGGTATTGGGCAACACACTGGCAGTGCTAGATACGGGACTAGATACGGGACTAGAGACGGGACTGAATACTGGGGCGCGGCGCTCTTGCGCTGAGAAAAACAAACGCCCCGCCCCCAACAAATCAGCCTGTGCCCATTGCAGCCAGAGGGGGCAAAGCAGCGTAGTGATGAGCACCAGCACGAGCCGCCTCATTGCCACCACCACCACAGTAGGTCGCACTGCACTGTGATCTGCTGGGTCGCCTCGCGCTGCATATCGCAGCCGACCCAGCTCACACTCGGAGCCAGAGCGTGGTCCAGCGTATTCACCGCCTGCATCCAGGCCGCGACATGGGCGCGCCGCCAACGTAGTTGGACAGCCATCGACTGCCATCCCTGCTCTGAGCGCGTTGCCTGCGAGAGCACATAGTCGAGATCATGCGAGGCGAGCATCCCCGCCAGAGCCGTCGTGTTCGGAGCCTCCATCCAGCCTTGGTTGCGCGCCTGCGCCTGCGCCACCACAAAGCGCTGATATTGCGCACGGGTTTGCTCGCCGGCTTGCCACGCCCGGATATGGGCCATGCTGCGCGTAAGCCAAGCCTCATAGCCCCACACCCAATAGCCTGCGCCGCACAGCGCGAGCACGATCATGCTACTGCGCAGCATCACGCCACAGGCGCAGTGCAAAACGCGGGAGGGCGTCGGGAGAGTCCGGCGGCGCCTGCGCCGTGGCATGCAAGCTACCATCGCGGGTGTGAAACGGCGCAGCTTGCTCCAAAACCTGCCAGCCTTGCGCCCGCCACTGCGCCACAGCCTGGTCCCAAAGACGCAAGCCCTCAACGAGCGAATCAGACTGCAGTTGCCCCTCTAGGTCGAAGCGATACCCCGTATCCTGCCAATGCCAGCGCAAGCGCGACAGCTCCAGCGCCGGAGCGGCCACCAAGCTCTGCGCCAGCGCCTGCCACGGCGCCCAGTCCGGCGCGCCAGCGCGAGCCTGCACCGCCGCGAAGGCCTCTTGCCAGTGTTCCATCGCTTGCTTCTGCGCGCTGCTGATCTGCCACACAGGCTTGGCTTGTTGCAAGCTCACCAGCCCTTGTTCCAACAAGCGCTCGCCCGCCATGCTTCCCCCCAATAAGCCCAGCACGGCACCGATCCCAGCAAAGCGGCGTAGGGCGTGGCGCTGTAGCCCCCAGTTTGACTCAGGCAACGCAGCCCGTATCAGGGCATCAACACTGGGGTATTCATGCTCGATAATGGGCAGTTTCAGCACCGCTCCCTCCCACCAACGCTGAAAATAGTCCACGCTCAGTGCGCGCTCGGCGTCATCGTCAGTCGGTGGCGAGCGCTGCATCGCGAGCTGCCCCGCCAGCGCCACCGCATGCACGCTCTCTCCCGGCCACTTCACGCACAACAAGGCATCGCGAGCCGGTGCCAAGCGCTGCCACAGCGACTCAACGGGACACTCATGCAGCCCATGCAGCCCTTGCAACACCTCAGGCAAGCGCAGCGCACTGTACTTTGCGCCGCAGCGTGCACCGAGCAACCACCCTGGTTCGGGCAATACGCGCTCCCACTGTGCATGCAGGGGCATCCACAAGCAACGCGCGCCCTGCAGCGGTAGATCGCTCGCTCTCAACCACGACAAAAGGTCTTCTGGCCACTCATCGAGTTGCTCCACGCAATCGCGCTGCCAGTACAGACGCAGCCCCTGCTCCAGCAGCACCACGGTAGTACTCATCCGAATGACCCCAGTGCGCCGTATAAGGGCCACAACACCGCCATCACAATCCACAGCAATAAGCCGCCTGCGAGCAGGGACAGTATCGGCCCCATCGCCGCTTGCAACTCGTGTAGGGCGGCGCGCGTGCGAGCCTCGGCGCGTTGAGCCAGCTCCATCCAACACGCCTCCAGCGTTCCGCTGCGTTCGGCCACGCGCAAACGACGCGCCTCGTCATGCCGAAATCCTGGCGCCAGTGCATTGGCCAACGAATGCCCCCGCCGCAAGGCTCCCGTGGTATCGCTCAGGGTCTGGCGCAGCGGCAGCGGCCCGTTCTTGGGCAGGCTGCTCTCCATCGCGTCAATCAAGGCCACGCCGCTGGCGTATAAATCTCCAACCTGACGGTAATACGTCGCCATCAGGCCATCTCGCCATGCCCGCAGCCCCCAGAGGCGGCTCCACTGCGACGCGCTCACAAACAATCCCCGATATAGTCCCTGCACCGTGCCCACAAACACAAGCACGAGGAGCGCGCCTCCCGCTAGCCAAGCGGCGCTTGAGACCTCGCTCAGAGCCGCTAGCCAGCGCCCAGACTGCCCCATCTCGGAGCCGCTCAGCTCCACGAGGTTTTGCATCGCAGGCAGCAGCACTTGCACCATGGCCACCAGCACACCAAACAACAGCAATAGCACCACAGCGGGATAGCGCAGTGCAGCGAGCAGGTCGCGCCGCCACTGCTCACGCCAGCGCCATTGCTCCGCGGCACGCAGCAAAGCCGTGCTCAATCGGCCACTGCGCTCGCCGCTCTCCAGCGCACTGTGCACTAGCGGCGGCGCCTCGGCAAAAGCCTGCGCCAGGTTCTGGCCTTGTCGCAGTCGTCTCAGCGCCACGCGCGCGATGTCTTGCAGCGGCCCGAGGTCGGGGTCATGACACATGTCTTCCAGGGCATCGAGCACCGGGACGCCCGACTCGTGCAGCACGGCGATTTCAGCGCAAAAGGCCCCCCAGTCAATCCGAGGGCTTAGCACGACACGGCCTCTTCTAGTACCGGCGGCCCCAGCTCCTGCTCCAGCGCCCGTCCCAGTACTCGTCTCAGCTCTGCCTCGCTACTGCGCTGTGCTTGTAGCACCCAGCGGGCCTCTTGTGACCAACTGCGCCGATACGCCCAATCGGATCCCTCTGCCTGATCTAGGGC
>CAKZUS010000242.1 GCA_937921805.1 uncultured Granulosicoccaceae bacterium | reverse complement strand
TATTTTAGCCGAGGGCTATGTGCCCAAGGAGTACTTGCCCGCTATCCGCCAAGTACTGCGGGCGGCGGCTTTAACCTATCTGGCCGGTGCCTTGGCAGATGTCATACGACTTTGGCGCTGGATGCGTGGAATGCGCTAGTGGCGCGCAAGTCGAGCACTCGCTCAGCAAAGTACAGCCAGTGTATTAAAGAGTTTGCCTCTTTCGGGTGATAAACTTCTAAGATAAGGCTCAATACTGCCCGGTTTTTTTATCATATTTGGAGTTTCGTCGTGAGTCAGAGCGACAGTGCATTTTTTAAAAGTTTTCTCGTGATACTCGGCATCCTGGTGCTGTTCACGTTCTCCGTTGTGGCGATTGCCAAGATGATCGCTCCTCAGACTGAAATGAGCGATTTGGCGCGAAAAAAACTCAATGAGCGTATTGCGCCAGTGGGTACGGTGATCACCGATGCCGACCAGCTCGTTGTGAGCGCAGTGACCACCTCTGTCTCGTCAGAGCCAAAAAGCGGGCAAGAAGTTATTGATGCCGCTTGCCTTGCTTGTCACCAAGCGGGCGTGGCGGGCGCACCGTCGATGGCGGATGCTGCCGAGTGGGAGCGTCGCCTGGGCGAGAGTGGCATTGATGGGCTGATCGCCTCGGTGATCAACGGCAAAGGCGCGATGCCTCCACGCGGTGGTAGCCAGTTTAGCGACGACGAACTCGCCGCTGCAGTGAAGGTGATGGTCGGGCAATAATTGCCTGGTTGAGATCCTTCTCTACAGGATCTCTCTTGGCGTGTGGTGCGGTACGGGCTGGCCTGCGGGTTGGCCTGTTTTTGTGTCGTCCCTGGGTGTCTAGGCTCTCTTCGCTAGTCCCTGCGCAGCGCGGGGTTGGGCGAAATCGGTGTCGGGAGATACTTGACGATCCAGTAGCTGCTGATCACAAACGAGAGAATGCTCGCGGCCTGAATGGTGGCACTGGCACGTTCGCTGATCAATAGGGCTTCGGCCGCGACCAAGGCAATGAGCAGCGAAAACTCACTAATCTGCGCCATGCGCTGCCCAATCTCTAGCGCAGTGCTGCGCCGCTCGTGCTCATAGCTGAGCAGCCAATTGAACACCTTGGGCTTGACCATGATCGAGAAGGCCGCCAAACATAGCGCGGGTGCCCACACCTGACCGAGCAGGCTCATATCAAAAGCTGCGCCGAGGGTGACAAAGAAAATAATCAAAAAGAAATCACGCAGCGGCTTGAGTGACTCTGATAGAAAGCGTGCCACGGGGCTGGTCGCTAGCGCCACGCCCGCGATAAAGGCCCCAATCTCGTGAGACAGACCAATCAGCGTCGCCAACTCTGCGAGGAACAAGCACCAGCCAATGGTCAGCAGAAACAAATACTCCTGAATCGAATCAAACTGGGCGATGAGGCGGTGAATCACATGCCGCGCAAACCACCACGCGGCCCAGGCGAAGATGGGCAGGGCCAAGAGTGGTAGCGCCGCCTCGGGGCCGGCGTCGACTTTGCCGCTGGCGCGCAGCACGAGCAGGGTGATAATGGCCAAAATATCTTGCAACAGCAAAATACTGACAATGATCTCGCCCATGCGTTGATGGTGTAGCGCCGAGGTCGGCAGGAGTTTGAGCGCAATAATCGTGCTCGAGAATCCCATCGCTACGCCGATGACCGCAATCTCTATGGGCGTAAAGCCAAAGGCCCACGCAATCGCGCACCCAGCCAGTACAAACGCCAGAGAGCTGAGCCCTGTCACGCGCAGGGCCTCACGGAACATGGGCATGAGGTCGGCGGGTTCGAGGTTCATCCCCAAAAGAAACAGCAGGAAAATAATCCCCACTTGCGAGATTTCCGAGACCAATGTGACGTCGTGAATCCAGCCGATGCCAAAGGGACCAATCAAGGCGCCAAGCGCCACATACGCGACCACTAGGGCCTGACGGGCGTAGAGAGCGAGCGTCGCGACGAAGGCTCCACCGCTAAAAATCAAAAAAATACTGAACAAAAGCGACTGGGTCATCCGTTTCTCTGTGAAGCTTGGCGGTATACTTAATGCCTTGATTGAGGCGCTGGGCCTCGGTGAACATTTAAGTTAGTGAGCATGGACCAATATCTCGAATTCGTCAGTAATCACCCCTTTCTCTTCGCTGGCTTCGGTGCCCGAGTCGGCATGATTGGCTATGTGGAGTACGATCGCCTGTTCTCAGGGGTGAAAAATATCGGCATCAACGACGCCGTACGTTGGCAAAACGACGACGACGCGCTGTTTGTCGATGTGCGCGACACCAAGGCCTACCAACAAGGCCATATCCTCGATGCAAAGCACATTCCGCTAGACCAGATCACCAAGCGCTTGAGCGAGAGCAAAAGCGACAAAAAACTGGTGCTGGTTTGCGAGCAAGGCATTCAATCGCGTAGCGCGGGCAAAAAGCTGCGTAAAGCAGCCGGCCTCAACTACGTCTACACCCTCCAAGGGGGCATGGAAGCGTGGCGTAAAGCCAACATGCCCACCGTAACCCGATAACCAATAAGGTATTTTCGTGAGCGAAAAAGATACTGCTGCAGCCGCCGCTGCTGAGCCAGCACAACAATTCCAAGTCCTGCGCGTGTTCACCAAAGACGTCTCTTTTGAGTCTCCGCGCTCACCCGAGGTGTTCTTGCAGAACAACGCGGCGTCGCCCAAAATTGCATTGCAACTCAACAACGGCGCCCGCCAAGTTGGTGAGGGCCTGTTTGAGGTCATGCTCGACGCGACCGTGACAGCGACAGTCGAAAAAGAAACGTTGTATATCGCAGAGGTCAAGCAAGCGGGCTTGTTCCGCATCGAGGGCTTCTCGTCCGAGGTCAATAGCCTACTGCTCGGTAGCCAATGCCCTACGGCCATTTTCCCGTTTTTGCGCGAAGCGATGTGCGATTTGGTCGTGAAAGGCGGCTTTTCGCAACTGCTGCTGGAGCCGATCAATTTCGATGCGCTCTACCAACAGCACCGTCAGCGCGCCGCTGCAGAAGAGGCCAAAAAAGCGGAGGCCGACAACGATGGCACGGCGCAGTCCAATACGACGCACTAGTCTCGCGTGAACACGGCTGGGAACCGCTCTGCGGAACGCCCACTGGAGCGCCCGCGCACTACGGTCTTGGGTGCAGGAGCCTGGGGGCGTGCCTTGCACGCTCACTTGCTGCGCCTGGGAGTCGATGCTCGCTTGTGGGCGCGCAAGGATTCGATATCCGACGCGCTACAAGGCTGCGAGCTAGCATTGATTGCCACCCCGTGCGCGGCTTTTCGCGAGATGCTGACCCAGCTCGCTACGCACGCTCCACAGGCCGATATTGTGTGGGCGTGCAAAGGCTTTGATACCGATACCAGCGCGCCGCTGGATACGATTGCTGCGGAGCTGAGCCCTGCGCGGCGGGCGGTGCTCTCCGGCCCGACTTTCGCCGCAGAACTGGCGCGCGGCCTGCCTTCGGCCATCACCGTGGCGTCTTCCGATGAGACGTACGCGCACTACCTCGGCCAGTGTTTCCACGGCGAGAGCTTGCGCGTCTATCATCTGGATGACATTACGGGCGTGCAGGTCGCTGGCGCCCTCAAAAACGTCTACGCCATTGCCGCCGGTATCAGCGATGGTCTGGGTTTTGGCGCCAATGCCCGCGCGGCGCTGATCACGCGCAGCCTAGCCGAGCTGACCCGCTTGGGCCTGCGCATGGGCGCGCGGGCGGAGACCTTTATGGGCTTGGCCGGCATGGGCGATTTGGTGCTGACCTGCGGCGATGACCAGTCGCGCAATCGCCGCTTTGGCCTGGCTATCGCTGCGGGCAAAACCCAGCAACAGGCGCTGGATGAGATTGGGCAAGTCGTCGAAGGACGCCGCACTACTCAGCTCGCGTTGCGCCTTGCTGAGCAGTACGCAGTGGAGATGCCGATCGTGGGGCGCATGCACGCGGTACTGTATGCCAACGAAGCCCCGACTACCGCTGTACGCGCCTTGCTAGAGCGCGAACAGCGCGCCGAACCGCACTCACTGCACCCACTATAGGAACCCCTCTCGTGCCTGGATTACTCTCCGATATCGACCCCAACGGTCTGCTCGAATACTCTGTGGTCTATACCGACCGCTCGCTCAATCACATGTCGCAGAGCTTCCAAGGCGTCATGAATGACATCTCCAGTACGCTCAAGTCGGTCTATTGCGCCAACGCTGTAGTGGTCGTTCCAGGTAGTGGCACCTACGGCATGGAGTCGGTGGCGCGCCAGTTTGCGACGGATCAAAACGTGCTTGTCGTGCGCAATGGCTTTTTCAGCTACCGCTGGTCGCAGATTTTTGATATGGGCAACATCCCTGCGCAGGCGAGTGTGTTCAAAGCCCGCCCGACCCAAGACGGCCCCGAGGCGCCTTTCGCCCCGGCACCGATAGACGAGGTGGTCGCTGCTATACAGGCCGAAAAACCTGCTGTCGTGTTTGCCCCGCATGTTGAGACCTCGGCCGGCATTATTCTCCCCGATGACTACATCCGCGCCCTGAGCGATGCGGTGCACAGTGTGGGCGGCATCATGGTGCTCGACTGCATTGCTTCGGGCACGCTCTGGGTAGATATGGCTGCGACTGGCGTGGACGTGCTCATTAGTGCGCCGCAAAAAGGCTGGAGCGGCTCGCCGTGCTGCGCCCTGGTGATGCTCAGCGAGCGGGGCCTAGAGCGCCTCGATGCCACCCAGTCCAGTAGCTTTGCTTGTGACCTCAAAAAATGGCATAGCATCATGCAGGCCTACGAAAACGGCGGCCATGCCTACCACGCCACCATGCCTACTGACGCGCTCACGCGTTTTCGCGATGTGATGCAAGAAACCCAAGCCTATGGCTTTGACAAAGTCCGCGAAGAGCAGCGAGAGCTGGGTGCCAAAGTGCGCGCACTACTCGCCAGTCGCGGCATCAAGAGTGTCGCAGCCGAGGGCTTTGGTGCAGCGGGCGTTGTGGTGAGCTACACCACTGATGGGCAGGTG
>CAKZUS010000241.1 GCA_937921805.1 uncultured Granulosicoccaceae bacterium | reverse complement strand
GTGGCGCCCATCGCGTAGAGATCACTCAGGGCGTGATAGACGCTGATCTGACCAAAGCGATAGAGATCATCTGTGAAGGCCCGAAAGCCATCGAGACTCTGCACCAGGGTCTGCCCATGGATCTCTACGATGGCGGCGTCTTCGACCTGTGCCTGGGGCAATAGCTCGCGCAGGCCTGAACCGAGCAAATCCGGACCCAGCTTGCTCGCGCATCCGCCGCAGAGCATCTCTCCAGCAGGCATCGGCATGGGGGCCAAGCGCTGCATAAACGCCCGGTCAATGCGATCTTTCCAGCGCCACACCCATTCGCCAGTGACCTGCAGCGGCCCCCGCCCTCCTGTGGCGCGCTGTTCGCCCAGCGCCAGCAGCGACAGATAGCGCTGTTGCAAGCGCCCTGGCGGCGGCGTAGCTCCGGCTAAGGCAGCGCGAAGGCTGCGTTCGAGTATCGGCGCCTGCCGCACGGCAAAGACTCCGGCTTTGGGCCGTAAGACCCCCTCAATGTCTGCCGCATCACCTGCGACAAAGGCCTGCGGATGCGAGAGGCTTTGCAGGGCGCGATTCACCTGCAAAAACCCCCGCTCACTGCGCAGCAAGTCTGTCTCAAAATCTGGCCCCTGCGCACCTGTGCACCACAGGCTGATATCACTGGGCAGGCGCTGCCCCGTCTGGCCCACTAGCACACCGGCTTCCTCGCGTTCAATGCGGCAGTGATAGTGCACGGTCACGCCCCAGCGTTTACAGGCGCGCTCGGCGCTGCGCGCACTGTGTTCGCTGTGTTCGGGCAACACTCGCGCACCGCTGCACACCAGATTGACGGCTACACGCTCGCCCCAGCGATAGCGTAAAGCCAGCGCCACCTCGACCCCTCCAGCGCCCGCTCCCACCACGCTCACGCGCAGGGCCTGCGTCTGGCTGTCGATCAGCTGTTGCCACTGCTCTAGCATCGGCGCGACGGGCTTAATGCCCAGTGCCTCGGGGGCATTCACCCCCACCCGTGGCGTGCTACCCGTGTTGACACTCACCCAATCAAAAGCCAGCTCGCCGCTGTCTGCGAGTCGAGCCACGCGCTCTGTCGCGCTCAGCGACACAAGCCTATCGCGCACAAAGCGCACCCCAGCACGCTGGCACAGCGATGGCAGATCCACAAAAATCTCTTCGTCGCGATAGTGCCCAGCCAAATACCCCGGCAGCATGCCCGAATAAGCACTGCGCCAGTGATCAGAGAGCAGCGTAACGCGGGTATCGGGAAGAGGACGTTTCGCCAGCGTCGCCAGTAGCAGCGCATGACTGTGGCCGCCCCCTATCAGTAAGAGGTCTTGTATCTCAGCCATTGCAGTAACTCATCCTGATGGCCCTGGCACAGCGGTTCTGGCGCTTGCGCAGAGCCGTGGCGATAGAGCGGGTCATAATAGTGTTCGAGCAGCGCGGCGACAATCGCATCAAACTGTGTCAAATCGCGCTGCGATGCCTGAGCCGCGCAGGCCTTGCGTACTTGCTGGATAAGATCTTGACTACGCTCTCCACCCAGGCGTTTGCTGATGCGCCCCAAGGCTGCCAGAAGATCTTGTTGTAGCACCTCCCAGTCCTGCGCCTCGGCAAGATAATCGTTCCTCAGACGCTGCACACGCTCTTCTTTACTCGCACTGAGCGCAATGCGCGGGGCACTCTGTATGCGCTCCAGCAGCGCAGGGGGCAAGGCCACTCTGCCGATCAAACGCGACTCGTCTTCAATCAGCAGCGGTCGCTTGGGGTCGGCCTCAAAGCGCTGCCACCAGCGGCTAATCAGCCGATTCTCAAAGCTCGCCTGACTTGGCTGCTCACCGCATCGACCAAAGGCGCTCCCCCTGTGCGATGCGCAAGCCTCTAGATCAAGAGCGTGGTGCCAACGGTGAATCAGCTCCGTCTTACCCACCCCTGTCAGCCCCGTGACCACCACCAGCGGCGCCTCGGCACATAGCTGCTCTAGGGTATTGAGCAAAGTGCGGCGCAGGGCTTTGTAGCCCCCGCTAATCAGCGCAATCTCGACGCCCGCTTCGGCCAGCCATTGCTGCGTAGTGCGCGAGCGCAGCCCCCCGCGAAAGCAATATAGTGCTGCATCGGGATGAGCCGCTAAATACGCTTTCCACGCTGCAATGCGGGCGGATTTAATCTCAGGGGTCGCAAGCTCCAAGCCCAGCGCAATCGCCGCCTCTTCGCCCTGCTGTGCATACTGCAAGCCGATCTCGTGGCGCTGTGCATCGTCCAGCAAGGGTAGGTTTTGCGCGCAAGGCAGCGCCCCTTGCGTAAACTCAATAGGAGCGCGCACGTCCAACAGCGGCACCTCATCGGCTATCAATCGCAGGTAGTCGCTGCGTTGTAGTACATCGGGCATAGCGGCGCGCAGAGTAAAAACGAGGAACTATTGTGACTGATGTTGAACGCTGGGGCGACTCGCCGCAGCACGCAGCGGTGCTGATGCCGCTAGTACAAGACGAGCAACACGGCAGCGGCTGGTCGCTGCTGTACATCCAGCGCAGCGAGCAGCCCGGTGACCCGCATAGCGGCCAGGTGGCCTTTCCGGGGGGACGCGTCGAGGCCGAAGACGTCGATCCGCGCGCTACGGCCCTACGCGAAGCACAAGAAGAAGTCGGGCTGCTGCCACAAGATCTCCACGTCGTGGGACAACTCGACCCCGTCCCTACCGGGACCAACTATCTGGTTGTGCCCGTCGTCGCCAGCCTACGCTGGCCCGTGCCGCTGACATTGCAAGAAAGCGAAGTCGCACGCGTGTTTACCTTGCCATTGAGCTGGCTCAGCGACCCCGCCAACGTCGAGCGCCGTGAGTGGCGAACGGGAGTCTCGTCCTGGTTCTTCAAGCGCCGTGACGGCGCGCAGCTATGGGGCGCCAGCGCGGCGATGACGCTGCGACTGATAGAGGCCATAGACTCCGGTGCTGTGGTGCTGGACTAAAGCATTACATGGCTTGTATTTAAGT
>CAKZUS010000240.1 GCA_937921805.1 uncultured Granulosicoccaceae bacterium | reverse complement strand
ATCAGGCGGTACTTCAAGCCGCCGCCACGCAAATACACGCCTGAGTGCTGACGGCTTCCTGCCAGCGGAAAGCCTTCCGGCCCAACGGCGCCAACAAGCTCACCGGCCCAATTGCGGCGCTCACCGCGCATAGAAAAACTCAAATGCGATACAGTCTTGTTGTAGCGCTCAGAGTAGTGTCGCGCTACTAAGTAATTACCGTCTCCCCCCCAAGGGGTCGTGTTGCCCTCCAGCTGCAAATGCACGTGCGCTTGGTGGGCTGATGCGGCGTTTAACGGGCGCTCGTCTGCCCCTCCATTCCAAAAGTAAGGGCGGGTGATCTCGATGCGCGTAGTGCCGTATCCCGCGTTAGGCATACTCCACCAAACTGGATAGAAATAATCAGTACTACCGCCGATGACAATGTCACGCACGTAGCGCCGTTCGACGGATTGTTCTAGCGCCCAGAGACGGGTCGAAAGAGGGTCTGTGCTCGGTAGAGGGGGGGCTGATAGTGCTGCGACTTGCTCGCGCAGCGCGTCAATTTCCTTTTGTTGATCGGCAAGTGCTTCGCGAAAGTCGAGCGACTGGATCAATCGCCCAGCTTGCGCTGCAACATGCTGGCTACTCACACAGGCAGCGCTCACCGCGAGCGGCAATGCCTGGCTCTGAGCAACCTCCAATAGCTCGTCGCGCATATCGTATTGCCAAGACTCAGCAGCGGTCAGCACTAGCGGCGCCGTGTCGCGCTCGTAATCGAGCACAAACGTGCGCTGAATAAAATTACCCATCTCGCCGTCATCGTTGCGCGCCCATTTGTGGTGCGTCGCCGGTAAATCCACTCCCGCTGTAATGACGTCACCGAGCACCAGCTCGATCCGGTCAAAGCCAAAATCCCCAACGTCGTAATCCAGCACGGCGCTATAGAGCACGCGCGTGCTCTCGTAATAACCCGCACGCGACAGAGGCTGCGCATGTTGCAGCGCCCCCTCGAGCACAAAGCGCATCGACAGCTCCGCCAGCGGCGGATGCGTCGCCGCGCCTGCATTAATCTGCGCGATCAGCGAGCGCCCTGCGTCTGTTAATGCGCCCATATCATCCCCTTGTCGATCCCCGTCGCTGCGCTGCCGCGCGCCACCGGCACCGTATTAGTTGTCTCGACGCTGCCGCCGCAGGCATACACAGCCAGGTCTACGCATGCGCTCGCGAGCCTCGGCCCGCACTGCCCCGCCACCGTCACAGTCTCGCTCTGATACCGCCGACACGTGCGCCCATATCTGCGCAGCGCCCGCGCAATCCAGCGCTCGCGCCCCGCGCTAGCGGTGTCATCAAAGCGCACCGTAATCACGTCCCAATCCATCGCCGGGTCGCGCTCGATCACGCCCTGCACCGGCAGCCCCAAGCGCGCAAAAATCGGCACGATACCTTGCGCACTGCCTGCTAGGCGCTCCAGCTCATATGCAAACGCGACTCTCGTGCGGTACTGCTGCGCCGTCTCTTCTGGCCACGGCTCCACCATCCGCTGCCATGCCAACAGCTCCAGCGCTTGTGCATCACAACGCAACGCATCGCCCTGCACCAGCGGCGCAGCGGCCCACTCCCCCAGCTGCTGCCACCAGCGGCGCGCGGCGCGCAGTAGTGCCTGCGCCGTGTTGCCCTGCATCCACATTGGTAGAGACTGGTCAGCGGGCGCCGAGACAATTGTCGCTGTATACCCCTCAAGCGCTCGCGCCGCTGCGACCGGCACTGCGGACTCCGGCGGCGCTGCGCCGCCCGTGTCGAGCGTCGTCGGTTTGCGCGCGCGCAGCTCTGCAATATCGGCACCGAGCTGCGCAAAAACGCGCTGCAACGCCTCCATCACGCGCTCGTGCTCGCATTGCCATCGCGCGCCGCGATATACGTCTGCTCAAAATCAGGCGGGCTACCCAGCGTGTGGCCGATATATCGGAACACCCGCAGCTTGATCGCCTGCCCCGCGCTGGTGCCCGACTCGGCACGGTCTTGGCTATTAAACGTCAGCACGCCCGCAGCGTAATCAAACATCCAATCCGATGCGTCTAGCTCGGGGATGCGCTGGCCCGCTCCGTCGTAGAGTTGCGCGACGTATTGCGCGCCAAATTCCGGCGCAATCCAGCCGCCCTGCACTCGGCTCACATCCCCCGATCCACTCGACCAGCTCCCTTCGAAACGATCTAGCGCCACCCACTTTCGGCCCCCCGCCACGGCGCGATCCATGGTCAGCACGATCTCGCCTTCGGCGTCGGGGTAGTAGCGCGCCACCACCTCCGTGCTCGATGATGGCGGCGTGCGGGGCACGTCGCTAAGCCAGACTTGGTCCGCGTGCGTTGTGCCTTTTCGGGGGATCGTCTCGGCGTAATACGGCGTTGAGTCGTTACCTCGGGCCTTGCCTTGCAATGACTTGAAGGCGACATTAGTGCGTGTTTGATCCGTGATGGCCATGAATTAGCTCCAATCCGTGCGAATCGCAGTAATAACGCGATGGCTGTTGTTGAGCGTGACACGAATGTAGCAGCGCCCCCCTGCGTCGTAAGTCACTTTGCCGCCAAACGTCACGTTAATTTCCGCGCCGCCGCCGCTGTAACGAATCGCGCCTGCCAAGCCCCCCGCCCCGTCTGCCCCGACTCCTGCGCCCGAATCATAAGGCGTGGACACATCAATCCAACCCGTTTGCCCGGGCAATCGAAGCTCCACGCTCACATCGCCCTGGCCTACTGGCGCGAGGCCCGCGCTCAGGCCCTCCAGCGTGAGTGCTATGCCTGGCTTACTGGTGCTGGTCGTGAGGCAGCGCAGATACTGTTGCGGCCCCGTGCGGCCCGAATAATCCGGCCCAGCGGGCTGCGCGGCGCTAAAGCTTTGCCTTGCATACATCAGCGCGTTCTCGCCGCTATCGATGCCTTGCATCGCGTCGGCGGTACCCAGCGCCGCAGTGCTGTCCCACACATCGAAAATGGGCGTGCTCAGGCTGTCGACATCAATGTCGAGCGGCAAGCGGCGGCGCTCGTCGTCAAAGTGCTCGACGGCGTTGCCGGAGCTGGCGTCAAAGGTATTGACCATAATGCCCGCGCGCGGCGTCTGCACCGCTGCACCGGATCCATGTGGGCCGCGTGCGCGCAGCGTCGCGACCGTGTCGAGGCTGGCCTGATCGATATGGTTCAGTGCGATGGCCTTACCCGCCACCGCCATGCTCTCGCCCACTTTGGGCGGGACGCTCAAGCCGGTCACCGCCGCGTCGGCGACGTCAATATTGACATTGCCCGCCCCCATGACATCGGTCACCGACACAGGCGCGTCGACATAGGTGTTGTCAGCGACGGCGTTAACGGTCGCATCGACTAACAAGGTGCTGCCCCGCCAGTAATACGCGACGCCCGACAAATGCTTAAGCACTGGCGTACCAGGGCGAAGCACCGCCCCCGTGACGCTGGGGCGCGTGCCCGCGTCGTCCCAAAATAGCTCAAAACTCTGGCTATGCTGATCGCCGCCAGCGCAGCCGGTGTGGAGCATTTTTATGGTGTTATAGCCCCGGACCAACAGATCGCCCGTAATGTGCATGCGCGCGTTCACGCGTTGCCACAAATCAAAATCGTGACGCACCACGGCCGTGACTTCGAGCACGCCCGCCGCACCGCGCCGCGACGGATAACTCTGGATCGTCCCGCGCCGCGTTTCATCAAACGCCGCACCGAGATCAAGACTGTCGACCTCAACGCCGTTAATCACCGCTACTAACACCCCTTGGTCGCCGTAGTTAACGCCATTGGATTGGTCGGGTGTGGTCGCCGTAAAGCTCGCATCCGCCACGATATAACTGACGCTCGCGCCTGCGGGGTCATCGTAGGCCGCGCGCGGGTCGTCGGCCAGTCGGCCACTGCGCCGCGTAGTGCCGCTGATCAACAGCGATTGCCCATGCAGACTTTCGGCATTGGGTGGCGCCAGCTGCTCGAGCGTGCTATCGATGCGCCCGACGTCGCGGCCGATCGCCCCAGCCAGGTCGTCGATTTTGGTATCTAAATCTTTATCAGTCATGATCCGTCTCGATTAAGAAGAGGTGCCGCTGGGCACCTCCCCATTGGCCCATTGGCTTAGCCGTTTTTGGCGGTGTTGTACGTACCGACATAGTTAGCACTCGCCACATCACCAATTTGCGCTGCGTCTTGCGCGCCGATATTGGTGCGCGCCGTCTCTTTGGCCGTGTCGGCCAGTGTCTGGGCTTGGTCATGACGCACCGCGCCCACCAGTGCTGCTTCCAGCGCCTCGATCAGCGAGCTGTTTTTGGCAACCTCGGTGGCAATCTTGCCCAATGTGTCGAGGGTGCCAGGCGCATTGCCAACGAGACCATCAATGCCAGCATTAACCAGCGTCGCGATGTCGGCTGCGTTCGGAATGTCCAGACCCGTCAGCGTCGCGTACATCTCGTTGAGTGCCGCGACCAAGCTGTCTTTTGCCGTGGTTGAGAGCTGGCTGAGATCGCCAGTGTTAGTGGCCATCTCTTGCAACGCAGCATTGAGTGCTTTGTTATCGAGGCCAATGCGCGCAAATACGCTATCGAGTTCAGTATGCAAAGACATGCATGTCTCTCCTAAATGTGCACTGTAAGGTGCGTTAAACGCGGCACCTGATGCCCGCTGGGCACCATGTCACCACTTGAAAACTCCACCCCCTGCAACAGCGGATGACGGCTGTGCAGCGCACTGGCCACGAGACTCATCGCCAAGCGTTGGCCTGGATACGTGCGCGGGAGGCTCTCGTCGCCGCTGCGATCGCGGAATATCACCCGCAGGTCGTGCTCGACCAGTTGCGCCAGACTCTCGCGCTCGCTCGCGCTCAAGCTGGCCGATGGCGAGAGGCTCACGACCAGCTCCACATCGAGGCGCGGCATCGCGAACGCGGCGATCTCGTCGCCCTGCCCGCGCCAGCCCGCAGCAAATTGGTCATTAATCAGTTGCAGCAACGCCGCTGGCGTCTCGCCGACATCCGCCATCACGTACACGTTGGCGCTGCCCGGGCCACGGGGTGCGTCATGCTGGTAGCGCATCAACTCCACCGGCAAGCCTGTCCACTGGGCAATCAGGCTCGTATACACCGCGTCGGAGTGGTACTGGCCCACACGCCCAAACTGCACCCGCGTGCGCTGGCGCAAGCTGTCGTCGCTCTCCGCGTCGGTGCCCGACACGCTCAGCCAATCGGCCTCGTTACGCACCGTGATGTCGTCGATGGGCTGGTCAAAAATCCGGTAAAACCCCGCGCCCAGGTTGTGCGCCGCACCGGGCGCTGTGGCTGTCGCCGGTGCCGTCGCCTCCGTCGCGCCGTCACCAAACACCACCGCGTCAGTCGTCTGTGCGCTGTAGCGCACGCCGCCGACGTCGGCCGTATGCACCAGCACCCCCGCTGGGATGGTCATCGCTGGCAGACCCGCCGGACGCGCAAACACCAACACCCCCTCAGCGGGGCGCGCGGGCATGCGCTCGATCTGGCGGCTATAGGCGTGCTCATCGACGCCCTCGCCCGTCGCCGTGCGCAAAAAGTATTGAGGCAGCAACTGCTCGAGCAACATCGTGCGCAGCGCCAGCGCGGGACTGATAAACATGGCCGACACCAGTCGCCAAAACGGCGAGTAGTCCGAGGGGTTGGCAATAGGCACCCCCTCGTCTTTCAGAGCGTCATGCCACGCTTGGCGCATCTGCGCTTCATCGCTGGGCATGTCTTTGAGCATGCGCGAAAACAGGCTCACGCTAGTGCCTCCAGGGCAATCGGCTGCATCGGCCCGTAGCGTGTACTCGCGCCCGTTAAGTAGATCCGCCCAGGCTCTGTCTCGAGCACGCTCACAGTGCCAGGGACGATACGCTCGTCTTCAGCGATCTCAATCGCAATACGCTGGCAAATCGCCGCGCGCTGCCCTGCATCGCGCTCCGCGACCAGCAGCTTGACGATCGGCATCTCAACGAGCATGTGCCGGATGTCTTGCTCGATCGTGCCGCGCGCACTGATGTACGTCTGCGCGCCTGCAGAGAGCTGCAAATCGCCATCGATCACAAGTAAATCGCCATCTCGCACCGTCATTGCGCTTCACTCCCCCAGATCATCTCCCAGAGCGATTGCTCATTGACGTCTTTGGTCGTGTGGATCTCCTGTTTGCCGATATGGACCACCCGCCGCGCGTCGTTGTTGTTGTGCGCGACATTGCTTACCGCTGCGCCCAGCACAGGGTTTTGCAGCGGTACCGGTGCGCCCAAGCGCTGGTGCTGCAGCGGGTGGACGTAGCCGCTCGCGTCGGCGCCGCTGAGTGCGGGCAATGCCTCGGCAGGGGTGCTCTGCATCCAGTCCGGCATCATGTCCGAGAGGTATTGGATGCTTGCGCTCAAACGTGCAGTAATGCCCGCGAGTGGGTCCCAGTTTTCTAGCCATTCCCATGCTTGGGTCCATGCGGCTTCGATGCCGTCAAAGGGGGCGGCCAACATCTCTATGATGGCGTCCATATTGGCCTGAAAACGCTCGCCCATGCCGCTAAAGGGGTTGTATTGATCGAGCCACCCTAAGCTGGTGTTCCACCAGCCCCGCACATCATCGAAAGTGATGCCTAAAGCACTCGCTGCCATCGCCGCCGCGCCGACGGCCATGCCAATCGGCCCCGCAAAGGGCGCAAACACGGGCAGCCACTGCAAAGCCATGTCCCAGGCCCCGCTCAGCCCGCCCCAGGTGCCACCCGCCGTGCTCGCCGCCGTCGCTGCGGGCGCCAACAGCCCCGCCGCGCCGAGCACGCCAAACGGTCCCCACTTGGGGAGCCAGCGCGTGGCGCGGCCCCAGCTGCCTTGCACACGGTCCCAGATGCGGCTCGCGCGCCCCGCCTTCGCTACCAATGGTGCAACGAGAGTGGGGTGAGTTTTAGGGAGCTTCCAAGCGGGAATCCACGCGAGCGCCGTGCTCCACGCACCCTGCACCCCTTTCCAGATCTTGCCGGTGCGATGCGATACCGCGCCCAGTGCTGCATTTATCGCGGGCTTTACGCTCGGCAAGCTCCAGCTTGTAATCCAATGCGTGGCCCGTGTCCATACGCCCTGCACGCCGCTCCAGGCCCTGCCGGTGGCGCTAGACATCGCCATCAGCTTGGCGTTGATCGCTGGCTTGAGGTTGGGCAATGACCAGCTCTTGAGCCAGCCCGTGGCCCGTGCCCATACGCCCTGCACGCCGCTCCAGGCCCTGCCGGTGGCGCTAGATATCGCCATCAGCTTGGCGTTGATCGCTGGCTTGAGGTTGGGCAATGACCAACTAGTCAACCATGCCGTAGTTTTGTGCCATGCGCCGTGCACACCGTTCCAGATGCGGCTGGTCCGCCGCCCGCTTGTCGCGAGCGCGGCGCTGGCCGTGTCGAATCTCACCGCGCTTTTCGAGGCGCCGGAGAATAGCCGCGTCGCGGCACGGATCGGCCAGAGCATCTTTCTGAGTGCACTGCCCAGCCCGAAGCTCGCAATTTTTCCCAGCCCAAAGATCACGGCCAAGCCCCCGCCGACGACGCCCAGCGCGAGCATTCCGCCAATCAAACCAGACACTACTTGCATGGTCGGGCCAAACATCGTATCCCAGCGAATGAAAAGCTCTCCGATGTGCGCGATGCCATCGGCGATGGGGTCGATCATCGGCAGCAGCCGATTACCGATCACCTCAGCGATAGTCTTAATCCCTGCCCCCGCGCGGTCCCACGGCTCCGAGATTTTGCTCGCCATCTCATTGGCTTTTTCCATGCCGCGATTGCTGGCCAAGGTGTTGATCGAGTCGTTGAGGTCGGTCGTTTTAGACATCAGCAAGCCGACAAACGCGCTCGCCTCTTTGGATCCAAACGCTTTGCTCAGCTCGTCTTTTTCGGCCACGTCCAG
>CAKZUS010000239.1 GCA_937921805.1 uncultured Granulosicoccaceae bacterium | reverse complement strand
AACGACTCGGTCGCGCGAAAATTCGATGTAGCCAGTGGCAAATCACGAATGATCAAGCCTCCGCCGTGTATAGCGTCCGACTCTTCGTCGTCGGCGTTGACTCCAACATTTCCAATATGCGGATACGTCAGCGTGACGAGCTGCTTGGCATAGGAAGGGTCGGTGAGGATTTCTTGGTAGCCGGTGATCGAGGTGTTAAACACTACCTCACCCACAGACTGTCCGAGAGCGCCAGCGGCATGGCCATGAAAGACCGTGCCGTCAGCAAGTACGAGGATGGCAGCTTGCAAGAATGCTCCTTAGAAGCGCGCAAAAAATTCGATCTATTTTAGCGTTTCTTAGCAGCAAATGTCTAATTGCGCTACAGCATGTCGTGCCTTTATCGCGTCTCGCGTATCAAGCCCACTGGTGGGGCTTGATTTTGTGCAGACCGCACTGCTTGCTGCAAGGCGACCCAGCCGCGCACCCTGTGTGCTACACGACTGCCAAATCCCCCTTGTCTTCTAGCCACCTCTTGCGATCTGGCGCGCGCTTCTTTCCCAGCAGCATGTCGAAAATCACAGCCTCTTCGCTCTCGTTGAACACCATCTGCACTAGGCGGCGGGTATCGGGATGAATCGCTGTTTCTCGCAGTTGTAGGGCGTTCATCTCGCCGAGCCCTTTAAAGCGTGTGATCGCAATTTTGCCTTTGCGTTTCTCTCGCTCTACACGCTGTAGGATCGCCTCGCGCTCGCCATCATCGACGGCATAGAACACATCACGCCCGACATCAATGCGATACAGCGGCGGCATCGCGACATAAACATGGCCTGCGGCGGCCAGTGCGGGAAAATGCTTCACGAACAGCGCGCACAACAAGGTCGCGATATGCGCACCATCGGAGTCAGCGTCGGCGAGAATACAAATTTTGCCGTAACGTAGCTTAGAGAGGTCGCTACTGCCTGGCTCCAGACCGACGGCGACAGAAATATCGTGGACTTCTTGCGAGCCGAGCACCTGATCCGAGTCCACCTCCCAGGTATTGAGGATCTTTCCACGCAGCGGCATGATGGCTTGGTACTCACGGTCGCGCGCTTGCTTGGCCGAGCCGCCCGCCGAATCGCCTTCTACTAAGAACAACTCTGTGCGGCTCAAATCGGTGCTGGAGCAGTCGGCTAGTTTGCCCGGCAACGCAGGCCCACTGGTGAGGCGTTTGCGCACCACTTTTTTGTCTGCCCGCTGACGGCGCTGCGCTTGCGTAATCACGTGCTGTGCAATCGCATCGCCGCTCTCAGGGTGCTGGCTCAGCCACATTAGCAGTGCATCTTTGACCACCCCCGTGATATAGCCTGCGCACTGGCGCGAACTGAGGCGCTCTTTGGTCTGGCCCGCAAACTGCGGGTCTTGCATCTTGGCGGACAGCACAAAACTCACCCCCTCCCAGGCATCTTCGGGCGCAATTTTGACTCCGCGCGGGAGCAGGTTACGAAACTCGCAATACTCGCGCAGCGCTTCTGTTACGCCGCTGCGCAGGCCGTTCACGTGCGTGCCCCCCTGCACGGTGGGGACCAGATTCACATAGCTTTCCTGTACGCCTTCCCCGCTCTCGCTCAGCCAGCACAGCGCCCATTCGACTGCTTGCTCCGACGACTCTGCCGCCCCGCTGATCGGCTTCTTGGCAGGCAGGCACTCCAAGCCGTCACAAGCCGTCTCAAGGTAGCTCGGCAGACCGTTTTCGAATTGCCACTGCTCGCTAGTGCCATTGAGTTCGTCGTCGAACTTCACCAGCAATCCCGAGCACAACACCGCCTTGGCACGCAGCACGTGCTTGAGCTTATTCAGCGCAAAGCGATCGGTATCAAAATACTGTGGGTCGGGCCAGAAGCGCAGACTGGTACCCGTATTTTTCTTGCCGACGCTATCGATCTCCTTCAGCTCACTGGCCGGCTCTCCGCCAGCATAAAGCTGCTCGTATTCCTTCCCTCCTCTGCGCACACGCACTTGCAGCCGCTGCGACAAGGCGTTCACCACTGACACACCAACACCGTGCAGTCCCCCAGAAAAGCGATACTGTCCCTCGGTAAACTTGCCCCCCGCGTGCAGCGTCGTGAGGATCACCTCAACGCCAGGGCGGTGCTGTTCGGGGTGAATATCCACGGGCATCCCACGCCCGTTATCGGTCACGCTCAGCGAATGGTCGCTGTGCAGAGTCACCTCAATGCGCGAGGCGTGTCCGGCGAGTGCTTCATCGACACTGTTGTCGATCACCTCTTGCGCGAGATGATTCGGGCGCGTGGTATCGGTATACATTCCGGGGCGTTTTCGCACCGGGTCAAGGCCACTGAGTACCTCAATGGAGGCGGCGTCGTATTGCATAAATAAGGCGCTAAAAATTGCTCAGTGTAGCCCAGCCCCCAGGCCATGGGGTGTAGACTAGCCCCTATCCAAGCAGGCGCGCCGTCGGCCTTGAATCACGCGCAAGCGCCCGCATCTTCTTCCCTAAATTTGTTGAGTCAGGAATTGCTATGAGTTCTCCGTATATCGCTGATGTTACCGCCGAGACGTTTATGACCGAGGTCATCGAGCGCTCGATGCACACACCGGTGATGGTCGACTTCTGGGCCGAGTGGTGCGGCCCCTGCAAGAATTTGATGCCCATACTCGCCAAGCTCGCCGATGATTATCAAGGCGGTTTTTTCCTCGCCAAAGTCGACACCGACGCAGAGCAAGCCCTCGCACAGCAAGCGGCTATTCGTAGCCTTCCGACCGTAATGCTCTTTGTGGGGGGGCAACCCGTAGATCAGTTTATGGGGGCCTTGCCCGAAGGCGAGATCAAGGCACTATTAGCCAAGCATGGCATTGAACCCGGTGCCACTGGTGCTCCTGATGCGGCGGGCCAGAACCCCTTAGAAGTCGCCCGCGCCTACTTTGAGCTGGGCAAGCTCGACGCCGCCGCAGAGATCTTGCGCGCCGCCCAGGCCGAAGACCCCACCAATGCAGACGTATTGCTGCTCATGGCCGAAGTCGCCCTGGCCGCCGCCGACTTGGAGACGGTCTCAACCGTCATGAAGATCCTTCCCGAAGACGCACAAAGCCGCCCCGAAGCACTACGCATAAAAGGCATCATGACCTTTGCTCAGGCTAATGACGCCAACCTAGACCTCAATGAACTCGCCCAAGCCGTCGCCGATGGTCAGGCTAGCAGCCTGCAACGCTATCAACTGGGCGTCAAGCACGCTGTGCGTTTTGACTATGATCAGGCTGCCGACGCCTTTCTGGGACTGATGATGCGCGATCGCGACTACGGAGAAGATGGCGCCAAAACTGCGCTCATTGCGCTGTGTGACCTGCTCGGAGAGGATCCAAAGGCGACCAAGATTCGTCGCCGTATGTTTTCTTTACTGCACTAAAAACGCAGCTCGTAGGGCGCCTGCACATCGCGCGCGCCCTAGCTACGAGAGGTATACACCACTACGGTTTTTGCAATTTTGTCGTGAAAACCTTGTTTGCGCTTGTCGAA
>CAKZUS010000238.1 GCA_937921805.1 uncultured Granulosicoccaceae bacterium | reverse complement strand
CTGTGCGCCTAGGCCTAAGCCTCGATGGGGCGTGCGATGCCGTGCAGCTCGCCAAAGGGAAGATCTTTGGCCAGCAACACAAAATCCCGATAATACGCCAGTGCTAGGTCTGTCTCGCGCACGGCCACGTAAAGCGTCGAGAAGACCCCTGCCCGGCCTAATGATACCGCGCTCACGTACCCGCGCTCCAAGTACTCGTCCAAGGCCCAGTTAGGTAGCGCGCACACACCGCGCCCTGATACCACCAATTGCACCATCATCATGGTCAACTCCACCTGTCGCAGTGCCTGGGGCCGCAGCCCTGCCGGCGTTAAGAACAGGCGAAAGACATCGAGCTTGTTCTCCTCGACAGGGTAGTGAATCAGCGTCTCGGCCGCGAGATCTTGCTCGCTAGCAAAGCCTTTCTCGACTAGCGGATGCGACGGGGGCACAGCGAGCAGCGCCTCATAGCGAAAGAGCGGAATATATTGAATACCTGGCAGTGGCTCGGGGTCAGACGTTACCACCACATCTAAATCCCCGGCACACAGTGCGGGCATCGCGTCGAAGTGCTGCCCACTTAGGATATCCAGCTCGACCGCCGGCCATTGTTCGCGAAAGGCATTGAGTGTGGGCATCAGCCAGCGATAGCAGCTGTGGCACTCAATAGCCAAGTGCAGTCTGCCGCTTTGCTCGTCCTGGCGTAGCAGCTCGCGTTCGAGACGCTCAAAGCGCGACAGAATATCTCGCGCTGATTCGATCACGCGGCGGCCCTGCTCGGTAGGAACCACAGGGCGAGAGCGACGCTTGAGCAGCGGCTCGCCAATGCGCGTTTCGAGTTCACTGAGGTTATGCGATAGCGCCGAGGCGGTGACATGTAATTGCTCGGCAGCCTGGGCAAAAGACCCAGACTCAACAATCGCGCACAGCACTTCAAGCTGGCGCCGGGTCAAACCGAGACGCCCCATCACCACACGCTATACGTTAAAGCGAAAATGCACCACGTCGCCTTCCACCAAAATATAGTCTTTGCCTTCCAGACGCCATTTTCCGGCGTCTTTCGCGCCGGACTCGCCGCGATACGCAATGAAGTCATCATAGGCGATCACCTCAGCGCGAATAAAGCCACGCTGAAAATCGGTGTGAATACGCCCTGCTCCCTCGGGTGCACTCGCCCCTTGCTGTACCGTCCAGGCGCGTACTTCTTTGACGCCCGCGGTGAAGAATGTCTGCAGACCGAGCAAGGCATAGCCTTGGCGAATCACGCGCGCCAGACCTGGCTCTTCTAGCCCTAAGTCGGCCAAGAACTCATCCCGATCCGCATCATCGAGCTGGGCAATCTCTGCCTCAATCCCGGCGCATACAGCCACGACGGGCGCGCCTTCAGAAGCGGCAAAATCCTGCACGCGGCTGAGCAGTGGTGACTCCCACTCGCCTTCTTTCACATTGGCGATGTACATCACGGGCTTGGCGGTGATGAGGCATAGTTGCTTGTAGTCGGTCAGCTGCGCATCGGGTAGCTCAAAACTGCGCGCGGGTAAACCTTGCGCAAGGTGCTCTGCGAGTGACTGGAGAACACTGAGCAGGGCCTTGGCTTCGCTATTGCCCGACTTTGCCGTCTTGGCCACGCGCGCCACGGCCTTGTCGACGGTGTCCATGTCGGCGAGCAATAGCTCAGTATTGATGACTTCTACATCATCTAGCGGGTCGATTTTTCCCGCAACGTGGATCACGTCTTCGTCTACAAAACAGCGCACCACATGCGCTATCGCATCGGTTTCACGGATATGTGCCAAAAACTTATTGCCCAAACCCTCGCCTTGCGCTGCACCGGCTACTAGACCCGCAATATCGACAAACTCCATCGTCGTGGGCAGCACTTTTTCGGGAGAGACAATCTCAGCCAGGGCATTGAGGCGCAGATCGGGCACGGGCACGATGCCGACGTTGGGATCAATCGTGCAAAAGGGGTAGTTCTCTGCCGCGATCTCTGCTTTAGTCAAGGCATTAAAAAGCGTCGATTTGCCGACATTAGGCAGGCCGACAATACCGCATTTAAATCCCATCTTTTTCTCTTTGGTGTAGGACGTTCATTGCAGCAGCCATACGCCCTGCAACAATGTCATTCAGATTCTGTAGAGCGCGATCAATCGCTGCATCAATACGTTGTTGCTCGCTGCTGGGTGCGCGTTGCAGCACAAAGTTCACCACTTGCGAAGCGTGCCCTGGATGGCCAATACCCACGCGCAAGCGCCAAAAATCAGGGCCGCACAGGCGGATAATATCGCGCAGCCCGTTGTGTCCGCCATGACCACCGCCTTGCTTGAGGCGCAGCGCGCCGGGGGCGATATCTAGCTCGTCATGCACGACCAGCACCTGCGAGAGCGGAATTTTGTAGAACTGCGCGACAGCTTGGACGCTCTTGCCGGACAAATTCATCATGGTGCTGGGTTTTAGCAATCGCAGCGTCTGGTACTCGGCCACTTCGCCAAAGAATTTGCGCTGTGCTTGAAACGCGCTGGCTCCGACTAGGGAGTCCAACAGCCAAAACCCGGCATTGTGCCGGGTTTGGAGATACTGGGCGCCAGTATTACCGAGGCCCACGATCAGTTTGATCGTGTTCATAGGCGCGACGATTACTCAGCGTCGCCTTCGTCGTCACTGCTAGAGACGCCAGGCTTGTTCGAAATCGTCACCACTGCGCGGTCATCACCGTGGCTCAACTCAATCGAGCTCACGCCTTCAGGCAGACTCAGTTCGCTGATGTGTATGGTCTCGCCAACGCCTAAGTTCTCCACGTCCACTTCGATGAACTCTGGCAGGTCTTTAGGCAAGCAGCTCACGTGAATCTCCACCTCAGCGTGCGAGACTTTGCCACCGGCTTTCACGCCAGCGCTGGTGCTCTCGTTGAGGAAGTGCAGTGGCACATGGACGTGAATCGCCTCGTCTGCCCGCACACGCTGAAAGTCCATGTGCAAGATTTTGTTCTTGTAGGGATGGCGTTGCAGGGCTTTGAGGATGACGCTCTCGGCAGCCGCGCCACCGACGCTAAGTTGCAGGACGTGCGAGTAAAAGGCTTCCTCTTTGAGGTTGCGCATCACTTCATTTTCAGCAAGCTGAATCGTTGTCGGCTCGGTGCCATGTCCGTAGACGATAGCGGGAACCAGCTTTTCACGACGCAGGCGGCGGCTCGCACCTTTCCCCTGGTCGGTGCGCACATCGGCGCTCAGCGTAAAATCAACACTCATGTGTAGTCTCCAAAAAATAAAGGCCAATCGCGACCAATTGACCAAAAACGAATCAGCACACCAGAACTCCCATCAAGGGCTAGTCCATATACAGTGAGCTGACCGACTCTTCCATATGAATTCTCCGGATTGTCTCAGCCAGCATGGCGCCGGTAGACAATTGGCGAACTCGGGAACATTGTTTTACCTCACTGCTAAGCGGGATGGTATCGGTGACCACCAGCTCGTCAATCTCTGAGGCATTGAGGTTGTCCAGCGCTGAGCCAGACAGCACGGGATGCGTCGCATAGGCGACGACTTTCACTGCTCCGTGCTCTTTGAGCGCCGCAGCGGCCTTGCACAGCGTGCCAGCGGTATCGACCATATCATCGACAATAACGCAGCTCTTGCCGCGCACATCGCCGATAATGTGCATCACTTGGGCCTGATTGGCCTGGGGACGGCGTTTATCAATGATCGCCAAATCCGCATCATCGAGTTGCTTTGCCACCGCGCGGGCGCGCATTACGCCGCCCACATCGGGAGAAACTACGATGAGATTTTCGAATTTTTGGCGCCAGATATCGCCCAGCAACAGCGGCGAGCCATAGACATTATCAACGGGAACCGAGAAGAAGCCTTGCACCTGCTCGGCATGCAGATCTAGTGTCAGTACGCGGTCAATGCCGGCGGTGCCGATCATGTCAGCCACCAGCTTCGCAGTAATGGGAACGCGGGCTGAGCGAACGCGACGATCCTGGCGTGCGTAGCCAAAATAAGGCACGACGGCGGTAATGCGATCAGCGGAGGCTCGGCGCAAAGCATCGGCCATCACCAACAATTCCATCAGATTATCGTTGGTGGGTGCGCAAGTGCTTTGCAGAATAAAGACATCGCGCCCTCGTACGTTCTCGAGGATTTCAGCGCTGGTTTCGCCATCCGAAAAGCGCCCCACCGACGCACGCCCTAGCGGACAGTTCAGGTGGTGAGCAATGCGCGAGGAGAGTTCCGGGTTGGAATTCCCGGAGAAGATCATCATGCGAGTGTCGTGCACGACGCTTTCCCATGTAGCAAAAGAAACGGTAGCAAAAAATGGCTGGGCCGGCAGGACTCGAACCTGCGGATGCCGGAATCAAAATCCGGTGCCTTACCGCTTGGCTACGCCCCAATAAGCGCTTGTCTTTGCGAAGCAAGCGGGTGTTTATCCGCATGTCCGCGTAAT
>CAKZUS010000237.1 GCA_937921805.1 uncultured Granulosicoccaceae bacterium | reverse complement strand
CAACACCGGCCCATCACTGAGGCCGCGCATCGCCACGGCACCGCCATTTGCCTACAACTGCTCCATGCTGGGCGCTATGGCTACCATCCCTTGATCCAATCTGCTAGCGCGCGCAAAAGCCCGATTACGCCTTTTTCTCCTACGGCCATGAGCGACGCCCAAATACGGCGTTGCATTAAAGACTTTGCCCGCGCCGCGCAGTTGGCCCAACGCGCAGGCTACGACGGCGTGGAGATTATGGGCTCAGAGGGATATTTAATTAACCAATTCCTCGCCCCCTGCACCAACCAGCGCGATGATCAATGGGGCGGTTCGGCGGACAATCGCCAGCGGATCGCCCGCGAGATTGTGCGCGCTGTACGCGAGCGCTGCGGCGCGGACTTTATTCTAATCTATCGCATTAGCTTGCTAGATCTCGTGCCCGATGGACAGAGCTGGGAGGATATCGCCGCACTCGCCCGCGACTTGGAAACCCTCGGCGTCACGGTCTTCAACACCGGTATTGGTTGGCACGAGGCCCGTATTCCCACGATTGCGACCTCGGTACCGCACGCGGCCTTCACTTGGGCTTCAGAGCAGCTCAAGCACCTCGTCAACATTCCCGTTATCGCCGTCAACCGCATCACGACGCCCGAACAAGCCCAGGCCGTACTCGACCAAGGCCATGCGGATATGGTCTCGATGGCACGGCCCTTTCTCGCCGACCCACACTGGGTAGCCAAACACGAAGCCTCGGAGCCGATTAATCCCTGCATTGGCTGCAATCAAGCCTGCCTTGATCATGTGTTTTCTCAGAAAACCGCGAGCTGTTTGGTCAATCCTTTTGCTTGCCATGAGCAAGAGCGCCAGCTCACCGCATTTACACAGACGCGGCGCGTGTTGGTCATCGGAGGCGGCATTGCCGGTATGGCTGCCGCTTGCTACGCCGCCGAGCGCGGTGCCGCGGTGACATTGATAGAACAAGACGCAGAGCTGGGTGGACAATTTCGCCTCGCGGCGCGCGTCCCCGACAAGGCCGATTTTCAAGGCACATTGGACTATTTCCGTCAGCGCTTAGCGCAGCTCCACGTCAATGTACAGTGTGGACGGGCGGCTCAGGCCAGCGACTTGGATGGCGATCAGGCTGTGGATCATATTATTGTTGCTACGGGCGTGCTACCTCGCCAGCTGGACATCCCGGGCAGCACGCTAGAGCATGTGCTCGACTACCAGCAAGCCCTGCGGGGACAACACCCCATTGGCCAACGCGTCGCGGTCATCGGTGCCGGTGGGATCGGCTTCGATATGGTCGAATACCTCGCCCATGCGCCACAGACACTCGATCAGTGGCTGCAGTCTTGGGGCGTTGATCGCACGATGGCGCACCCCGGCGCGCTGACGCCTGCCGCGGCAACGACACCAGCGCGAGAGATTCACTTGTTCCAGCGCGGCACCACCAAGCCGGGCAAGCACCTGGGCAAGAGCACCGGCTGGATTCACCGCAGCAATCTCAAGCGCTATGGCGTCCAGGTCCACACAGGCGTGCACTACGAGCGCATCACGGAGGAAGCCTTACATTTTCATTTCCGTGAAAAAGAACACGAACAGGCTCAGCAATTGGCTATCGACACGGTGATCGTCTGCGCAGGACAGCTCTCGCATCACCCTTGCGCGGCGCTGATCCAAGACCGGGCGCATACGCTCATTGGCGGGGTGAAACTGGCCTCAGAGCTTGACGCGAAAAGAGCAGTACTAGAGGCTTGCGAGGCGGTGTTGGCCCTGCCCTAATCTATGCCATGTTAAACGTCACCCAGGCGCTGCAGCAGCGCCGCTCTATCCGCGCTTATCGCCCTGATCCCGTCCCTGATGCCCTGATACGCGAGCTGATCGAGCTCGCCGCGCGCGCGCCGTCTAACTGCAATATTCAGCCCTGGCACATCGCCGTCGCTTCGGGTGATAGCGTACGACGCTTGCGCTCAGCACTGCAGCAATACCTGCAATCAGGGGCTGCACCTACTCCGGGATTTGCCGCGGCCACCACGCAGCTCCAGGCGCATCATCGCGAACGACAAGTCGATTGTGCCCAGCGCTACTATCAGGCACTGGGCATTGAACGCAGCGACCGAGCGGCCCGCCAAGGCGTCGCACAGCGCAATTGGGCGTTTTTTGATGCCCCGCATGTAGCCTTTATCTCCATGCCGAGCACGATGAACCAAAGCAATGCCCTAGATGTGGGAATGTTTGTGCAGTCGTTGATGTTGCTGATGACCGAGCGAGGCTTAGGTAGCATTGCCCAGGGCGCACTGGCACAATATCCACAGCCGATTTTCGCCGCTCTCGACATTCCAGAGGGGAATGCCATTTTATGTGGCCTGTCGTTTGGCTATCCCAAGGCGCAAGCCCAGATTAATGCTCTGCACATGCCTCGTGCAGAGCTAGACCAGTACTGCAGTTTCGCGAGCTAGCCGTTTTGCTACATGGCTATATTGCTATATTGCTATATTGGGTGAGAAATTTCTCAGGCGCTCTCTTTGCCTGCAG
>CAKZUS010000236.1 GCA_937921805.1 uncultured Granulosicoccaceae bacterium | reverse complement strand
GTGCCGGTAAGCATTGCTACCCGACTCGCCGAGCTTGATCTCTTCGGCGGGAAGGTTTTGCATACTGACCAACTGCATAGACTTGCTGTCTTTAAGCAGTTTGTTGAGGACTTGCGACATGTTTTGCGGCGAGATCAAAGAGAGCTTTTGCGCCTCAATGTTCTGGCCTAATACTCTCGCCTGAGACTCAAGGTCCTTGATTTGCAAGAACTTGGGATGATCTTTGAAATGCGCTGCATTCATCTCAGCCTGATTAATCTGAGCTTGCAATACCTGGCTCTGATCATTCAACTGTTGTAGGGCGCGGCTGAGGCGTTTTTGATTGTTCATAGCCGGTTGCAGCATGAACATATCCCAGACATAGACCGCAGCACTGGCCAGCACAATGAGCATGATCCACCGCTCGCGAGGTGTGCGTTTATCTAATGCGTCGAGTAATGCGTTCACTGGCTACCCCCCTCTGCGCGCTCTCTGGTATTCAAACGGAATTGGATTAAGGATTTTTGGTCAGCTACGGCATTGACCTCAGCTTGCGTAAATTGCAAGTTTTGTGTCAACTCTGCATTAGCTAGCTTTTCGACTAACTGGGACAACAACTGAGGTTGTTGGGCGTATCCTTCGAGATTCATATGTTTATCCGTCGGGAAAATATCGATAGTCTTAAACCACACCCCAGGGACTTTCTGCACGCTTAGAGTGCGGAGCCATTCGCTCGCCTTCCCTGAGCCAAAAGCAGTGCTCTCAAGGGCTTGCAGCTCTAAGGTTTTATTGAGCACGACATCGCTGAGCTCCTTGATTTGCTGATCGAGAAGCTCCTCGGTGTCAGCAGCATCCGCCTCGGTAGCGTTACTCTCTAGCGTATGTTCGAAGGCATCAACCTGTGTTTGAGCTAGCTGTACCTTGTCTTCAAGCTGGCGGGCGATATCGCCCTGCCACCAACCCACGGCCCCTAGCACTGCGAGCAAGCCGAATGCGGTGGCGGCCACTGATAGCGCTTTTTTATGGGACGCTCCGCCGCGGAACTCGTCCGAAACCAGGTTGATCTGTTGTGAGAAACTCATGCGGCACCTCGCAGGGCTGCACCGATGGCATATAAGGCCTCTCGCTCCAGAACCTCTTTCGCGGTGCTAGGGTAAATCTCACGGATATCGATCGTTTGCAGCGGCAAACCTAAGGCTTGATCCAACTCTTCGAAGAACTTTTTCTCATGGTCATCCACGACAAAAGCGAATAAGTCATTGACGCTGCTGATGCGGAACTCACTCTGGAAAAAGTCCAGAGAGCGTTGTACATCTAGAGCCGCCTCTGAAGTGGAGCTGTTGCTCTCTTCGTCGTCGAAGCCTTCAAAATCGAAAGACGAATCCATATTCATGGAAAACCCTGCAGAGTCATCACCTGAGAGCAAAATTTCGTTCTGGGCAAAGATGGTGTTGTTGTGCATGATCAACAGCATCAAGCTATTACCAAGGTGGTAGAGCAACGCAACAGGGCGCTCTACAGACTCTGCCAATTGGGCTAAGTTTCTTAGCGCCAAGGCCTCAGTGTCGATCGCGTGCAGTGGGGTGCGACAGCGTTGAAAAGCCATGGAGACTTTATTGACGCTATCGAGTCGGGCGGCGTAGGCATGCATTTGCGGCTGGTGGTTACTGTCTTTAGGCAGTGGCAAAACAAATGCATCAACAACGGCCTCTTCGACCGGGTATTCCAACTGGCTGCGTATTGCCCACGGGGCAGCGGAGTGCAGCTCATCTGGTGCTACATCTGGCGCATCAACGATAAAACTGCTGCACAACGTCTCTGGCAAGACTAATGTTGTGGCCGCTTTGCCCACAGCATGTTGCGTTATCCACTCCTTAAGGTGACCATCGAGTAGGTCGGGAGTGCTCGCCGGTGCAGAGACAATGTGGTGGACCTCTTGCTGCCCTGATACTTCGCGGGCAATAGCAATCCAGGTTTTCTTCTCGCCTAAATAGATGCCAGCGCTGGCGCCCGAGCGCTTAAACAGTTTCACAGTCTTCCCCCATAGTTCTCTATGCCCCCTATAACGGCATGGATCGGAGCGACTTTGGAGGTGGAGTACTGATTTGAGTAATTCGAGAGCTGCGTCGAAAAAACAGCACAACGGCAGGTAAAATACTTATTTGTGCCTTTATTTATATTTTACAATGACATAGAATTCTTTCTTGTAAAAAACTTGAGAAAAGGCAGGGAACTGCTATTTTTCAGCCAAAGAGCTGTCCACGACAGAATGGACTTTTTATCAATTGATGCTTCGAATTTGGACTAAGTACCTCGCGGTGACCTCAGTAGCGGCCGCGATTGCCCTGCAGATGGGGCACGTCAACTCTCGCCCAGTTGATGCGAACGCGGGTGCGCGTCTATTTTCTGATCGAGGCTGCGTGGGCTGCCACAACCCACAGTCACTGAACCGTGGGGCCGAATATAGAGCCTTGACAGCGATGCCTGCTTCCGACGTGGCAGAGGCGTTGCGCGCCTACCGTGAAGGCAGGCGCGACAATGCCGTCATGCAAAATATGACGCGAGCTTTGAGCGACCAAGACATCATGAACTTGGCCGCTTATTTAGGGCAGTAGCCAGCGACGGCTAAATCGCCTCTGGCCCCTCTTCGCTGGTTCTAATGCGAATTACTCGCTCGACTGGCTCGACAAAGATTTTCCCATCGCCAATTTTCCCAGTATTGGCCGCCCCAATGATCGCATCAATGCAGTCGTCGCACTGCTCGTCATTGACAAGAATCTCTAGCTTGGTCTTGGGTAGAAAATCGACCACGTACTCCGCGCCGCGGTAGAGTTCCGTGTGGCCTTTTTGGCGACCGAAGCCTTTGACTTCAGTCACGGTAACGCCAGTGATGCCAATTTGCGACAGCGCTTCGCGCACGTCTTCGAGTTTGAAGGGTTTGATGATGGCAGTGATTTTTTTCATGGCGAGTCTCCTAGCGGTCTTGTGGCGTTGAGGCCGAGATTTTGTGAATACTCAGATCGGCGCCGTTGTATTCTTCTTCGTCAGTCAGGCGGATGCCCATCGTAGCTTTGAGTGCGCCATAGATAATAAACCCAGCCAGCGTAGCAAAAGCAACCCCCGCTAGCGAGCCGAGCAACTGAGCGACCAAGCTCACTTCGCCCAGACCACCGAGGGCTTGCTGACCAAAGATACCGGCGGCGATTCCACCCCAAGCACCACATAAGCCGTGCAGGGGCCACACGCCGAGGACATCATCGACTTTAAGTTTGTTTTGTGTCCAGGTAAAGGCCCATACGAACAAGCCTCCCGCGACCGCACCTGTGGTCAAAGCGCCTATAGGGTGCATGATATCTGAGCCTGCACAAATTGCCACCAAACCAGCCAGTGGGCCGTTGTGAACAAATCCGGGGTCGTTTTTACCTGCCCATAAAGCGGCGAGTAGGCCACCGGCCATCGCCATGAGTGAGTTGATGGCTACCAAGCCACTGACGGCCTCTGCGGTTTGTGCCGACATGACGTTAAAGCCAAACCAGCCGACGGTGAGTATCCAGGAGCCGAGGGCCAGAAACGGGATGCTCGATGGAGGATGCGCCATGAGTGTTCTGCCGTCGGAAGAGTAGCGACCTTTGCGGGCGCCGAGCATCACTACAGCGCCCAGAGCCAGCCAGCCACCGACCGCGTGCACGACGATAGAACCAGCAAAGTCACGAAAACCATAGCCGGTGAGTTGTTCGATGGCGCTCTGGAAGCCAAAGTTGCCATTCCACACCATACCTTCAAACGTGGGGTAGACCACCGACACAATAATCGCGGAAGCGAGTAACTGGGGGCCAAACCTCGCGCGCTCTGCGATGCCGCCAGAGATAATGGCGGGTATCGCGGCGGCGAAAGTCAGTAAGAAAAAGAACTTGACCAGCTCATAGCCATTGTTGACCGCAAGCTCTGAGGCCGGTGCGAGAAAGCCCGTGCCATAGGCGACTTGGTAGCCAATAAAAAAGTACACCACCGTCGAGACACCAAAGTCACTGAAAATTTTGACTAGCGCGTTGACTTGGTTTTTGAGCCGAACCGTACCGACTTCGAGAAAGGCGAAACCGGCGTGCATCCACAGTACTAAAATCGCGCCCATGAGGATAAATAGAACATCTACCCCTGCGTGAACTTCACTCATCGTTGACCTCGTGTAGTGCACCGCGCACCAAAGTGGTGCACGGTGCATAGTGTAGTGATATAAAATATGCTATATAAACAAATACTTAGACGGAAATGTTCCGTGCTAATCACTACAGAGGTCAGAAAGTGTGCCAACTTTTTATTGATTGATTTCTTGGTCAGTCTGCGCGGGGATGAAACGTCATAATGCGCTCTTCTCCTGCTGCAATTTTCGCTGACCACTGTTGAGGCCCGCTTTGGTGCACCGCGTCGCCCTGGGCGTCCACCGCGACGGTGACCGGCATGTCTTTGACCTCGAACTCATGGATCGCCTCCATACCCAGCTCTTCGAAGGCAATGACCCGCGCGCTAGTGATCGCTTTGGACACCAGATAGGCCGCTCCGCCAACGGCCATAAGATAGACGGCGCCGTGTTGTTTGATCGACTCAATCGTTGCAGGGCCGCGTTCGGCTTTGCCGATCATGCCAAGAATGCCGGTTTGTCCAAGCATCATGTCGGTGAACTTGTCCATACGCGTAGAGGTTGTGGGGCCTGCTGGCCCGACCGCTTCGTCGCGCACCGGATCGACAGGGCCGACGTAGTAGATAAACTTGCCGCGCAAATCAACGCCCTCAGGGAGACCTTCGCCGCTTTCTAGCAGGGTCTGGATGCGTTTGTGCGCCGCATCGCGACCCGTGAGCATCGTGCCGTTGAGAAGCAAGGTTTGTCCTGGTTTCCAGCTGCGGGCCTGCTCGGCAGTGACCGTATTGAGGTCTACCCGTTCGGCGCTGGGGCCAACATCCCAGGTGATTTGTGGCCAATCCTCTAGCGTAGGGGGAGTTTGTAGCGCGGGGCCATCGCCGTTGAGCGTAAAGTGTGCGTGACGCGTGGCGGCGCAGTTGGGAATCATCGCCACTGGCAAGGAGGCTGCGTGCGTCGGATAGTCGAGAATTTTGATGTCCAGCACGGTCGTGAGTCCGCCTAAGCCTTGCGCGCCAATGCCCAGTTGGTTGACCTTCTCGAACAGCTCTAAGCGCAGCTCCTCAGTGCGGCTTTTTGCGCCTCGGGCCGCCAGCTCTTGGATATCTACCGGTTGCATGAGCGCGTGCTTGGCCAAGAGCATGGCTTTCTCTGAAGTCCCGCCGATCCCGATGCCGAGCATACCCGGTGGGCACCAGCCTGCCCCCATAGTGGGAACGGTTTTGAGTACCCAGTCGACAATACTGTCGGAGGGGTTGAGCATGGCGAGCTTGGACTTGTTCTCTGACCCACCCCCTTTAGCGGCAATCTCGACGTGCACCGTATCGCCAGGAACAAGGCGGGTGTGGATGACGGCGGGGGTATTATCGCGGGTGTTGCGCCGTGCGCCAGCAGGGTCGTCCAAGATCGAGGCGCGCAGCGTATTGTGCTCGTCGGTATACGCTCGCCGTACGCCTTCGTTGATCATGTCTTCAAGGCTCAGCTCGCTGTCCCAGCGTACCCCCATGCCGACTTCGACAAACACGGTCACGATGCCAGTGTCTTGGCAGATCGGGCGCCGTCCCTCCGCACAGAGTCGCGAGTTGATCAGTATCTGTGCCATGGCATCGCGCGCGGCGGGGCTGCGCTCATGCTCATAAGCCCGATGCACGGCGTCGATAAAGTCTTTCGGGTGATAACAAGAGATGAATTGCAAGGCGTCGGCGACGCTGTCGATCAGGTCGCTCTGGCGAATCGTTGTCACTTGGGTGCGCTCCAGCAGATGGTACTGACATCAGTATAGGGGCTTGTGTCGCTGTGCAGGAGCCAGCGAGAGCGTTATGATTCATGCTCTGCTCCCTCTTACTTATTGGAAGTTCGCATGTCCCCCGAGGAATTTACCGCGCAGGCACAGCAGGGTTTTACCCGCATCGCCGTGACGCGTACGATTTTGGCCGATTTAGAAACGCCTCTGTCGGTCTATCTCAAGCTCGCCGACGCCCCCTATAGCTATCTCCTGGAGTCTGTGCAGGGCGGGGAGAAATGGGGGCAGTTCTCCATCATTGGTTTGCCTGCGCGGCGCACTTTGCAAGTACGGCGCTACCACGTCCAAGAGTGGCAAGACGGACACGTCGTGGCGGAGCAAGAAGTGGCTGACCCGCTGGCTTGGCTTGATGCCTACCATGCCCAGTATCGCTGCCCCACGGCCCACAATGGCTCCGGCGAGCAGCCGCGTTTTACGGGCGGTTTGGTGGGGTACATGGGCTACGACACCGTGCGCTACATCGAGCCTAAGCTGGATGTGTGGCATCACACGGATACCCTCGATACCCCCGATATGCTGTTCATGGTCTCCGATGAGCTGGTCGTCTTTGATAATCTGCGCGGGACCTTACAAATTGTCGTGAATGCAGATCCGCGCGAGGCGCAAGCCTGGGAGCAGGCGAATCAGCGTTTGGATGAAATCGAAACCGCGCTGTGGGAACCCTTGCCGGCTCGTTCGCACAAAGAGGAGGCGGTGCGTGTGGAAGAAAACGCCTTTGCCTCGCAAATGGGCGAACAAGGGTACCAAGACGGCGTGGAGCGTTGTGTGGAGCACATCGTCGCTGGGGATTGCTTTCAGATTGTACTCTCGCAGCGAATGTCGGTTCCGCTGCAAGCGCCACCGCTGGATGTTTATCGCGCTCTGCGCACGCTCAACCCTTCTCCGTATATGTATTTATTGGAGCTGGGGGATCACCAAGTGGTGGGGTCTTCGCCGGAGATTCTTGCGCGTCTAGAAGACGGCGAGGTCACGGTGCGTCCCTTGGCGGGCACCCGCCCACGTGGTGCGAGCGCGCAAGAAGATCTGGCCCTAGAAGAAGAGCTGCTGGCTGATCCGAAAGAGCTGGCCGAGCACTTGATGTTGATAGATCTTGGGCGCAATGACGTGGGTCGTATCAGTGAGCCTGGAACGGTCAAAGTCACTGACAAAATGGCCATTGAGCGTTATTCGCACGTGATGCACATTGTCTCGAATGTCACCGGCACGCTCAAACCCGGCCTGGGAGCCATAGATGTGGTGCGGGCAAGTTTTCCGGCTGGCACGCTCAGTGGCTCGCCCAAGGTGCGCGCGATGGAGATCATCGATGACATTGAGCCGCATAAGCGCGGTATCTATGGAGGGGCGGTCGGGTATTGGTCTTGGAGCGGCAATATGGATATGGCGATTGCCATTCGCAC
>CAKZUS010000235.1 GCA_937921805.1 uncultured Granulosicoccaceae bacterium | reverse complement strand
CCTGACGATGCGGGCGGTGCATGCGCCCATTGCACCAACTGGCGCACCGAGATCGATATTTTCAAGGCCGAGTCACAATTGCCACATCATAGTGCACGTCTTGCGCTGCAAAATAGGCGAGCCAGGCGGTTTGGCTCTCTTGCAGTCGATCCCCTGGTCCTTTGACCTCGATAAACCGATATTGCTGCTCACGCCAGGCAAAGAGATCCGGCAGGCCGCTGCGATAGTGGCGCAGATCACTGGCTAGGCGCTGGAGCAAGGCCCACAGAACGGGCTTGTCCATTCTCGCTAACAAAGCAGCAATGGCGGACCAAGGCACCCGTTCGGCATGGAACCAGCGGTTTTGCACCCCCGCCTTGGCCTCGTAACGCCGCTGCAGCTCGCAGGCCCAAGATGCACGAGCCTGCCACTGTGCTTCGCATTGCGCACGCAAGGCCGCTCGGCGCGCCCAAAACTGAGGATGATATTGATCGCGTGGTCCGCGTTGAAAGGCATGATCAAAGGCATACGGCACATCAGCGAAAATCACCTCCCAATACATCAACCCGAAGATCGCGCTCAACAAGGCGTTTTCGCACCAGAGAGACTGCCAGCCAGCATTGCGCAGATGTCGCTGCACTTGACGCTCGACACGCTCGCCATCATCGGGCAAACACAGCGTGAAAGACTGCGCCCAAAAGCGAGAGCGCTTTGGTGTGGGTTTGTCTAATGCTTTGTGAATACTGGCGCGGAAGCGCTCTAGGGCATTGCGTTCGGTATCCGTCTGGGGAATGATGGCGTTCATGGCCCGCTCGGCAAAACGCCAGCGGCCAAGTCGCCCCAGCGTGCGCACCACGCGCTCAGGGCCAGGAGGCGTGGCAACGCGCCGATACGCCGACAGAGCGCGGCGCCAGTCTTGGCGCTTGGCGGCGCGCTCAGCCAGAGCCAGCCACAAGCCTGTGCTGGCCTGAGACGGTACTTCTCTCTGTCTTGCCAGTAATTGCGCTCTGACTTCTGCGTCGGTGGCCGTGTCCTCTAGCGACGCCTGTGCCAACGCCTCGCGCAAGACGCCGCGTTGAATATGCCACTCGAGTTCGTGTCGGTTTGCATAGGCGCGATACTGCGGATGCAGGGGATACGACTCGAAGCGCTGATGCCCCAAGGCGACGATGACAAACTGCGATAAATCGGGACGATTACTCGCAAAGAACAGCACTTGCAAGCGATGCAATAAGGCGTAGCGCTCAATACTGAGCAAACGCATGGGCGCCTTGGGCCACCATTGCTGTAGCGGGCGCTGCGCATCGGTGTACTGTTCGTATAAACGCTGCTGCCACTGGGCTTTGCGCTCGGCTTTGGGCAGTGCTGGCCACAGCGCCTGCAGCTCGGCTTTGCGCAGCAATCGCGAGAGCGACAAGACGTCAAGCTCAGGACGGGTGCTGATCCAGCCCTGGGCTTCTAGCCGCGCAATAGAGAGTTCTAGATCAAGAATCTCGGGGTAATTCAGTTGATCTGAGCGCACCCACGGCCCCACGCGCGTGAGCAGGCGTACTAACAGACACTGAGCGTCTTGGTCTAGCGCCAGCAGCGCCTGGATATGCGCTTGTTCGGTGTCATCAAAAAGATCGAGATAGCGTTGCGATACACTCTGTACCAATACAACAAAATTGTCGCGGTAGTAGCGCGCAGGCAGGGGCGTTTGCTCTACCATAGGGGCACTATTTGTTGGACTAGAGCCATGCTTGATGCCGTGTTTTGGAGCACTTTTGCCACGTTATTTTTTGTTCTCGATCCTTTTGGGAATGTCCCGCTGTTCAATAGCCTGCTCAAAAGCCTCCCTCCGCAGCGTCGCGCCCGCGTTATCGCCCGCGAGATGCTGATTGCTTTGCTGATTCTACTGGGGTTTCTGTGGCTTGGACAGCGCGCGCTGGCGGCGCTGGGCTTGAGTAGCTCGGCCCTGAATCTCAGTGGCGGCATCATTCTTTTCATTATCGCCTTGCGCATGGTGTTTCCGGGGCGCGGTACCCAGAGCGATGGCGAAGACTTTGATGACCCCATGATTGTTCCCCTCGCCATCCCCATGATCGCCGGACCGTCGGCTATAGCCATAGTGATGCTCGTGGGCAGCAACGAAGCCCAAGTGATTAGCGGCATGCTGGCGCTGCTGGCCGCCTGGGGCCTGACGGCGCTTATCCTGATAACCTCTCCGGCTTATGTGCAGTTTCTCGGTGACCGAGGGCTGCGGGCAGTGGAGCGGCTGATGGGAATGCTGTTGATCATGATGGCGGTGCAGATGCTGCTCAACGGCGTGACCGATTATCTCTCTTCTCTGCCCGCTCGTCTCTAGCTGTGCCTCTAGGTCTCTCGCCGCCCTAATGCTGCGACTAAACGCGCGTCGTCTCCGGCGCGCGTACACACTCTGATGTAGTCAGGCAGGCCGAAGGAACGAGCGCTGCGCACTTGAATCGCGTGCTCGCGCAGTAAGCGCGCGCGCAGCCCATCGGCATCGCCGACGCGAATCAGCCCAAAATGCGTATCGCTGTCGAGGCAGTCATGTCCATTAGCGCGCAGGCTCTGCCAGAGCTGCGCTTGCTGCGCTTTGGCGATGAGAATGCGTTGTTCCAGTGCGCCGAGCACGGTGTCGCTCAGCGCCGCCACCCCAGCCGCCTGCGCCGCACTCGATGCACTCCACGGCGGGAGAAAGCGCCCCAAATCCGTGTCGCCCAGAGCAAAGCCCAGCCGCAAACCCGCCACGGCAAAGTCTTTGGTCATCGAATACACATTGATCGCCCCGTCATAGTGGGCAAAGCGCTGCTGCGGGCATGCAAACACCCGATAAGCATGATCGACGACGACAGTGCTCCCCTGGCGCCGCGCTTGCGCGATGAGCTCGCGCAGTGGTTGTTCTGGCCATAGCCGCCCGCTGGGGTTATTCGGCTGGCATATAAAGACCAAGGCCGGGCGGCGCTGGAGTGCCTCGTACATCGGCTCTAGGCTGCGCTCGGCAATGGCTTGCTGCACACAATATACGCGCCGGCGCTGAGTCAGCGCGGCATTGGCGTATTCACCAAAGCTGTGCCGATGGCAGAGCACCAGCTCCCCCTCGCGACTATAGGCACTGACGCAGGCCCAGAGCAGTGCCGCAGCACCGTTGCCCACCACGACACTATCTTGCCCCCACAGTGCGCTGATGCGCGCGCGCAAAGCACTGCAGTCGGGATCGGGATAGGACTCCAAGGGCGCAGCACGGGCCGCCGCCAGTACCGATGCGGGAGCTTGCACGAGGCAGTTGCTACTAAAATCCAGCACCTGCGCAGGGTCTATCCCTAGGGCGGCCAGCTCTTGTGGGCGCAGTGCCCCGTGTGCCTCAGCCATAGTTGTTTAATCCGTAGTTTAGTCAAAAGTTCTGGCCGAAGCTCGCTCCTAGCAGCAGCAGGCACCACAAGATCGCGCTGCGCTGGACCAGTGCAATAGCGCGCAAAATATCAGCTGCGCTAGCGGGGCGCCCCGCGCCCAAAACGGGCCGCGACTTGTGCACACCGTCGTATATCGCATCGCCGCCGAGGCGCAGTTCTAAGCTCGCCGCCCCACAGCCCATCACCAAGCCCGCATTGGGGCTATACCAACGCTGATGCCGCAGGGTCTTAAACGCCGCGCGCCACTGCCCTCCTAGCAGGCAATAGCTCAGGGCTGTGAGGCGCGCTGGGAGCCAGTTCGCCACATCGTCGGCGCGCGCTGCCACCTTGCCAAAAGCCTCAAATCGCTCGCTGCGATAACCCCACATGGCATCGAGGGTGTTGATCAAGCGATACGCCACAGCCCCCAGTGGACCGGCCACGACAAACCAAAACAAAGCGCTGAGCACCGCATCGGCCCCATTCTCTAGGCTGGACTCTACCGAGGCGGTGCTGATCTGCTGCGCATCCAGGTTGCGCGTATCGCGCGAGACAATCATCGACAAGGCCGAACGTGCGCCGTTGATGTTGCCCGCTTTAAGCGGCTCAGCAATCGCCTGTGCATGCTGCCCCAAGCTGCGCAATCCCAGCGTGAAATACAACACTGCGCAGGCGCCCCAAAAGCCGCTCCACAGCACAAACGGGGCTAGCAGTAACACCGGCAAGCCCACAGCTAGGCTCCAGGCAAGCGCTCCGCGCCACACCAATAAGCGGCGTTTGAGGCGCTTATTGAGGTTTTGTTCGAGTGCTTGCGCCGCTTGACCAAACCAAGCGAGAGGGTGCCACGAATTAGGAAGCTCCCCTAGCCAATGATCCAGTAACAGCGCCAGCGCACACGCGACGGCTAAGTCATACTCAAAATAGCCCACAAACCCCTCGCCCAGCGATCCAAAGCGGCAAGCCTAGCATGGGGCTGTATTAGGCGAGGCAGTACTGCAGCGGTAGAGCCGTCGTATCCACGACTGTGCGCATCACAAAGCTTGAGTGCACGCCCGCTACGCCTTGAATACGTGTAATGCGATCTAGAAGCACGCTTTGGTAGGCCGCCATATCGGGCACAACGATGTGCAATAAATAATCGCAATCATGCCCAGTGATCATAAAGCAGGTGGTGACTTCTGGCAGCGTCGCCACCGTGGATTCAAACTCATTGAAGCGCTCCGGGACGTGGCGGTCCATGCGAATCATCAAAATCGCTGTGAGTTTTAGGCCCAAAGCCCCGGCAGCGAGGCGCGTAGGCCGATCGACAATCACCCCCGAGCGCTCCATGGCGCGGATCCGCCGCGAGACGGGCGAAGCCGACAGGCCGACGCGGTCGGCAATCTGTTGATGCGTCAAATCCCCACGTTTCTGCAAAGCCGAGAGAATTCTGATGTCCAGCGCATCGAGTTGACTCGATTCCATAAAATAATGGCAGTTTTTGCTAAATATGGCTTGATATTAGCGGGAATTCTCTATTTTTTGTCCTAATTCGCCTGCATGGTGTGCACCTTGCCAGGATAATAGAGCCTTTCTTGCACGCCCTTGCAGCGCGTGTGCTCACTACTGACATTGGACGGATACTGGAACTCCTTATGGACCGCTTTGATCACCATAAATACCGGGCATTTGCCCCCATTTCTCGCCCGCAACGCCGCTGGCCAGATTGCACCCTAGATCGCGCTCCGCGCTGGTGCTCTGTCGATCTACGCGATGGGAATCAAGCGCTTATCAAGCCCATGAATGTCGAGCAAAAGCTACGTCTATTTATGCTGCTGGTGGAGATTGGGTTCAAAGAGATTGAGGTCGGTTTTCCTGCTGCGAGCCAGCCGGACTATGATTTTGTGCGCCGTCTGATCGACGAGAATTTAATCCCCGATGATGTGACGGTACAAGTGCTGACCCAGGCCCGCGAGGCGCTGATTGCGCGCACTTTCGAGAGCCTCGAAGGCGTTTCGCGCGCCATTGTGCACGTCTACAACTCTACTTCTACGGTGCAGCGCGAAAAAGTCTTTAAGCTCGATCAAGAAGGCGTAAAAGCCATTGCCGTTCAAGGCGCGACATGGGTGGCGGAATACGCCGCCAAGCACCCGCAGACGCAGTGGACATTTCAGTACTCTCCGGAGTCCTACACCACCACCGAGTTGGACTACGCGGCTGACGTGGTGAACGCCGTCTGCGAGCTGTGGCGCCCCGATCTGGGACAGCAAGTGATTATCAATTTGCCCGCGACGGTCGAGGTCAGCACGCCAAATGTGTTTGCCGACATGATCGAGACCACTATTGAGCAAATGCACTACCGCGAGCATGTCAGCGTCAGCCTGCACACGCACAATGACCGAGGCTGT
>CAKZUS010000234.1 GCA_937921805.1 uncultured Granulosicoccaceae bacterium | reverse complement strand
TGTCCCTAGTCCCTGGGGCACTCTAACTCGACCGTATCCAACAATAATGTTAAAGTCGATACGGTTAATTCACTAAAAAAAGATGGAGTATTTCATGAAAGTTTTCCGCCACACACTCGTTGCCGCATCAATTTTGGCATCGGGCGTTGCGTCTGCAGATGTCAACGTTGCGTACTTCCTTGAGTGGGCCACCCCCAATCAAATCGCTAAAGTTGAGAAAACCTACGACGAAGCCTTAGGCGAAACCGTCAACTGGACTAGCTTCGGTACCGGCGTACAGATGACCGAAGCGATGCTCGCTGGCGACATCGACATTGCTTTCAGCCAAGGCCTGACGCCTTTTGCTAACGCCGTTAATGCCCGTGCCCCCATCAAAATTGTTGGTATCGCAGTCGCCTACGGCGCGGCCGATGACTGCGTAATTCGCGACGATGCGGGTATTACCAAAGACAACGCTACTGAGCTAGAAGGTCAGGCTGTTGCTGTGCCTTTGAACACCATGGCTGACTTTGGCTTTCGCATGACCATGCAAGCAGTAGGCGTAGACATCAGCACTTTGACTATCGTTGACCAAGAGCCAGCAGACGCTGCCGTGTCTTTGACTGACGGCGCTGTTGTGATGGCTTGCGGCTACGGCGAGAACTCCCTGTCAAAGATGAAAGAAGTCGGCACAGCCATCTTCAATTCTGCAGAGAAAAAAGAAGCCGGTATCACTAGCTTCGACGTGATTTCTGTGACCGAGAAGTTCTTGCAAGAGAACCCTGAAGCCGTGCGCACCTTCCTTGAAGTGACTCACGCTGCCAACGCTGAATTCGCGGCTGACCAGTCTAAATTGGGCGTAATCGCCAAAGACGCGGGTATGACTGAAGAGAAGACTCAGGCCCAGATGAGCGGCTTCCAGTTCCCCACTGTTGAGCAGCAGTTGAACGACTACTTCGGCGAAAACGGCTTAGCACTGAACATGGTCGACTTCATGGGCAACATGTTTGCCACCGAAGATGCCCCGGCTCTGGAAGACTATAGCGTCACTATCGACTCTTCCTTCCTACAGTAAATCGACCAATAAATCGACACGAATCGCCCCTGAATAAAGGGAAGCGAATCTCGTAGCGAGCGGGGGCCAATCGGCCCCCGCGTTGTATGACAACGACACCAAAGGCTTGACGATGAGCGATTTGATTGCGCAAGACATCAATATGCGCTTTACCACCCCAGCGGGTGACACCGTCGTGGCGCTCAAAGATGTGAGCTTCACGCTAAAAGAAGGCGAATTGCTTTCAGTTCTCGGCCCCTCCGGCTGTGGCAAGACCACACTTCTCAATATCATCGCAGGCTTTTTGCGCCCCACTGGCGGACGTTTTTTGCTCGGCGAGGATGAGATTGATGGCCCAGGCGTAAACCGCGGCATGGTTTTCCAGCAAGGTGCTCTATTTGAATGGCTCACTGTGGCACAGAACGTAGATTTCGGCCTGCGGATGTCCGGCACGAGCTCTGCAGAATGCGCCGAAAAAGTCGAGCGCTGGCTAGATATCGTCGGCCTACAAGGCTTTGGCGACACCCCCACTTATCAGCTCTCTGGCGGCATGCAGCAGCGCGTGGCGCTAGCCCGCTGTCTGATTAATGACCCCGACGTCATCCTTATGGATGAACCTCTCGGTGCACTCGATGCGCTAACGCGCGAAAAAATGCAAACACTTGTCCTGAAAATCTGGAAAGAAACCGGCAAGACCATCATGATTATCACGCACTCCGTCGAAGAGGCGTTGCTTCTCGGTGAGCGCTTGTTCGTGATGGCGCCACGTCCAGGGCGACTGCACAAAGAATACCGCTTACCCTTCGCCGAGCGCGGTCTGACAGAAGACCCCCGCGATATCAAAAACGACCCAGAGTTCTCCAGAACACGCGAAGAGATTTTATCCATGATCTGGAATATGGAAGAAGAAATCATGGGGGGCAACGCATGAGCTGGATGAGCAGTGACGCACGCAACATCGTCGTTGCGCTGATCGTCTTCGGTCTGATTGCGGCCATCACCTACGCCACATTTATTGGTCGCCGCATCGCACGCACAGAGAAAATCGACGCCGTGTTTGGCAATCCCGATCGCACTGATGGGGGCTGGTACTGGGTCGTTTGCGGCGTCAGCTCCATACTCCTACTGTGGTTCTATTTCTCTTGGGATATCGCCCGTTCGGTATATCCTCGCGCCGCCAATGAGCTATGCCAGGTCGCAAAAGTCGTTAGTGCTGGTAACCCCCTGCGGGTGCAGTTCTCGATTGATACCCGCTTAAGCCGCAGCAATGAGTTATTTGCCCGCGATACCGAGCAATTGGCCCTACTCCAAGATCTGACACTCGCCTCCGGGACAGAAGCGGAAGCGATTCGTCTTGAGCTGATGACCGCGCTCTATGCCATGGTCGATCCTGCTCAGCAAGCTCCGGCAGTCGCGGCAGGCATTGATGACATCTCGGCACGCCTACAGTCACTGAGTGCGAAGCTACAAGACCCCACCTATCCCGGCCCTGCTAGCGAAGCGGAGCGACAAATGATGGCAGAGCAACCAGGCTGGGGAGATTCTGGCAATGAAATCCCGACTGTGCCCACCAGCGATAGAGGACGCAAGTTCTCTGCAATCGCCGAAGAGCTGGCCGTCATCGCCACTGATTTTCGCAAGATCAAGAACATCAGCCCAGAGAACGCTGCCCGCTTTGTTGATCTCAAAGAACGCATTAATACGCTGTCTTCTCAAGATAAGACCGCTGCCGGTCGACTCAGTAAGATGCTCAAGCGCATTGACGATGGCGCTATTTATCCCAGCGAGACCGTCGCACGCCTTGAGTCCAGCATGCGTGCCTTCGAAGCTGACTTCCATGATGCGCAAGGGGGACTACCCTGGGCTAATGCGCTGCTGATGCCCGGTGGCGAGATCCTCGCTGGCAACACTACCTGTAGCGAGCAAGGCAGTGGCCGCTGGTTGCCGAAACCCTCCGACACCTTCTCCACTTTTGCACGGATGTCGATGCCCAGCGAAGGGTATAAGGGCTTCCCGCTGCTATGGTATGAGTGGCGTCCTGCTGCAGGCGTTCTCGCTGCAATCATTCCCGACAGCGTAGCCAAGCTTGTTCCTGGCGAATATCCTCAGGTTCAGGCCGATGGCACGATTCCCGAGAACTTCAAAACCAAAGTCTATGACTTTGCGACGGGCAATTACGACAGCTTTATGCTGCCTGTGCCCACAGGTCATGTCTGGGACTCGCTGATTCGGGTTGTTGCAGGCCTGTTCCTCGGCATCGTGCTGGGCGTACCGTTGGGCTTGATGATGGGTCTATCGCGTTTGGCAAAGGGCTACTTTGATCCGCTTATTGAGCTGTACCGACCTGTGCCTCCTCTGGCGTGGGCGCCGCTGATTCTGACTATTTTTGGTATCCAAGACGACGGCAAAATCTTCCTGTTGTTTATGGTGGCCTTCGCGATTATGGTCATCTCCGCGCGCACTGGCGCCACTGGCACCAAACTGTCCAAGATCCATGCGGCGCACTCGCTAGGGGCCACGCACTGGCAGATTG
>CAKZUS010000233.1 GCA_937921805.1 uncultured Granulosicoccaceae bacterium | reverse complement strand
ATAGTCGTTGAAGTCGTGCGCGGGGGTGATTTTGACGCAGCCGCTGCCAAACTCCGCATCGACATAGTCATCGGCAATAATCGGCACTTCGCGCCCGACAATCGGCAGCGTGATGCTCTGACCGATGAGGTGTTGATAGCGCTCATCGTCGGGGTGCACCGCCACCGCCGAGTCGCCGAGCATGGTCTCGGGGCGGGTCGTGGCGACCACGAGGTATTGGTCGCTGCCCGTGATCGGGTAGCGCAAATGCCACAAATGGCCCGATTCGGCTTCGGAGTTGACCTCTAAGTCAGACAGCGCGGTCTTGAGCACGGGGTCCCAGTTGACCAGGCGCGTGCCCTTGTAGATCAGCCCATCGCGGTGCAGGCGAATAAACGTCGCTTGCACGGCTTTGGATAAGCCCTCGTCCATGGTGAAGCGCTCGCGCGACCAATCGGGGGAGGCCCCAAGGCGGCGCAGCTGGCGGGTGATGGTGCCGCCGGATTCTTCCTTCCACTTCCACACGCGCTCGATAAAGGCATCGCGGCCCAGATCATTGCGGGTTTTGCCCTCGGCTTCGAGCTGGCGTTCGACGATCATCTGCGTGGCAATGCCCGCATGATCGGTGCCGGGTTGCCACAGCGTGGGTTTGCCCTGCATGCGATGGTAGCGGGTCAAGATGTCCTGAATGGTCATCGTCAGGCCGTGGCCCATATGCAGGGTGCCGGTGACATTGGGCGGGGGAATCATGATGCAGAAAGCATCCTGATCGGCGACCTGTGCCTGAGCCATGTCGGGGGCGAAACGCCCGTCTTGCTCCCATCGGCGATAGCAGGCGGCTTCGATAGCCGCCGGATCAAATTGCTTTTCCATGACCAGTACAACAGCGCTTAAAAACGCCCTATTGTACGGCTTTTATGGGAGCGGTTTGCGCCTTATTGCATAATCAAACTGGTGATGAAGAACCCACGCACATCGTCAGGTTGCGACATATTGGTGAGCGTCTCTTTGATAATGCGCGCTGCGGCCGTGCGCAGCTCTTCGCGCTGGTTGGCGCTGCTCATGTCTTCGGGGAACAAATCCGAGAAGTACATGATCAAGTTATGCCGTACTGGTGACATATTCGCCATCAGCGCATCGTAGGTCTCTGTGTTGCGTACCAGGGTTTGGGCTTCGAGCTGTAAGAAGCTCCCATCACCGAGATTGACAGTGAAATGTGGATTCATACTGACGAAGGTCGGGCGTTTTCCCGCTCCTTCTTGGGCCATAGCCGGGGAGGATAAAACCAAAGTCAACACCAGTAGAAATCGGTGAATCCGTGACATATACATGCGGGTCTCCGTGCGAACTCTCATCTTTGAGATCAGCGGCAGCAGCGACGCAGAGTTGAGCGGTGCCACGGTGCCGCACTGGCTGCGTGTTTACTCACTGACATCCACAATGACACTCAGCACCGCTTTGAGCTCTTTGCGCATCGCTCGGCTGTGCTTCTCGACAATGCGCTCGACAACAAAATCAATTTCTGTATTGACGCGCCGCGTTTGTATGATGCGGCGGTTGCCCTGCTTAATCACATTGCGCAGGACGGGGACATCTCGTTGTTTCATGCTGCTCTCAGTGTGTCACGCGGTATGGCTACCGCTGTGGTTACTGAGTCCAGTTCTCAGCAACCAAAGAATGATCGTGCTGCAGCGGATAGCCTCTATCGCGGTAATAGCGATAGCGCTCTCTGCCACTCTCTATATCGTCTCCCACCCATTCCCAGACTTCCTCGAAGCGCGAGAACCCTGGTGGTACCTGTTGTCCTATGTTGATGAGGGTGTGGTGCCAGGCGATACCTTCGGCCACGTGCCCTGCCTCCTCACAGACGGCGTAGTATCCGGCTTGCGGCAAGGCATCCCAGCTTGCGCGGGCCAAGCGACTGCCTTCCAGCGCGCCCAGCTCCAGCGCCATGTCAGAGGGTGCGCAAACCACCGCATGACGCCGCCGTGCTTGCAGACGAAACAAGAGCCGTGCCACGTAGGGAGTCGGGTCGCTAACTCCCTGTCCCAGATAGAAAGTGACCCGTGTCAAGAGGCGTCACCGGCGCCGTGATTGGCCGCGAGCTGGTCGAGATAATGCAGCAATAGCGGCACAGGTCTGCCGCTGGCGCCCTTGTTCTTGCCGCCCTGCCACGCCGTACCGGCAATGTCGAGATGCGCCCAACGATAGTCTTTACAAAAACGCGATAAAAAGCAGGCCGCATGGCTCGCTCCGCCCCAGCGCACGCTGGCGATATTGGCGATATCGGCAAACCGAGAGTCCAGCTCCTGGTCGTAGTCGTCATCCATCGGCAGGCGCCAGGCGCGGTCGTCGCTGGCGTCTCCGGCGGCCAGTAGGGCATTGACCAGGTCATCGTCGTTGCCAAACACTCCACTGCGGTGGTGCCCCAGTGCGCCGACGCAAGCGCCAGTGAGCGTCGCCAGATCAATCACCTGCGCCGGCTGGAAGCGCGCGCAATACGTGAGGGCATCACAGAGGATCAAGCGTCCTTCGGCGTCTGTATTGAGCACCTCAATAGTTAGTCCCGAGAGGCTAGTGACCACGTCGCCAGGGCGGGTGGCCGTAGAGCTGGGCATGTTTTCCACGCAGGGCAACACCACCACCAGATTGATTGGCAAAGGCTGCGCGCGTGCCGCAAGAGCCGCGACGACGCCCAGCCCCGCAGCGGCGCCGCCCATGTCGTACTTCATCTCGTCCATCGCCGCCGAAGGCTTGATGCTGATCCCGCCGGTATCAAACGTGACGCCTTTGCCGACGATGGCGGTCGGGGCGCTGTCTGGGGCGCCCGCTCGGTATTGCAATACGATGAGTGCAGGTGGCTCGGCGCTGCCTTGGGCGACGGACAACAGCGAGTGCATACCCAGTTGTGCCATGGCCTCGCGATCGAGCACCTCGCAACGGATAAGCGGGTGCGAGTCTGCGAGCGCTTGGGCCTGCTCGGCCAGATACCGTGGCGTGCAACGATTGGCGGGCAGGTCTGCCAGACGCCGAGTGGTGTTTACGCCCACACCTGCCGCAGCGCCTTGGGCGACCGCTGCTGGCGCATCGCAGCACAAAAACTCTGCCTGCAACAGCGTCGGGGCAGGGTTTTGCGTTTTGCCCTCGGGCGTATACGCTGCCATTTGTAGGTGCCGCGCGAGCGTCGCCGGGTCGCCGTGCAGGCAGCAGGCAATACGGCTGGCGCCTAGCTCCAGAGCCTGCTCAGCCAGGGTGCGGGCCAGGGCGCCGCTCTCGCGTACTGACAAGGTATCTGGGTCTCCGGCGCCCAGCACCAAAAGCCGCTGCCCCGGTAGGCCGTCAAAGCCATACAGCAAGGTGCTTTTGCCGCGCACGCCGCGCACGTGCCCCGCTGCAAACAAGCCTTGTAGCTGTGTAACGAGCCCCGCGCGCTCGGCCCAGACGCTCCACTGTCCCGCCTCGCTCACACTGATTGCGATAAGATCGGTAGACGCGTCACACTGCTGGTCTTCCCTTGCCGATACTATTCCGTCCTTTTTGGTCTGCTCGATCATGCGGTCTACCTTCTCAAAAAAGCGCATGATACCGCAGCGATGATCCTAGAGCGCTATATCGCAGGCCAGATTCTGCGCGCCTGGTTGGCCGTGTCCGCCGTGCTGCTGCTGGTGTTGTTCTCCAGTGCTTTAGCCGAATTATTGGTCGGCGTGACCGACGGCAGCGTGCCGCGCTCGGCGCTGTGGAGCGCCATGAGCGAGAAGATGCTGGGGCTGTGGGTCAACCTCACCCCCATGAGCATCGCACTCGGCATTGTCTTGGCCCTGGGGCGGCTCTATCGCGATAGCGAGATGGCCGCCGCGATGGCCTGTGGTCTGAGCGGCTGGCGCCTCTACCGCGCGTCGTTGTGGGTCGTCGTGCCCATGTTTCTACTGACCTTGGGCCTGTCGCTAGAGGGCGTTCCGGCCGCCGCGCGTGCCGATCATCAGGCCCGCCAACAGTTGACGATTAGCGATGCCGTCGCGGGTTTGCAGCCCGGGCAGTTCAGCCAGTTTCGCAGCGGCGCGGTGGTCTACACCGGCCCCAGCAGCAATGACGAGCGCCTCGACGATGTGTTTTTCTACGCGCCCAGTGCCGAGGGGTTTACGCTCGAATCCGCGCCGCATGCCGAGTATTTTAGCGACCAGACCCAGCTCTATCTGGTACTGCAAGCGGGGCGCCTGCTCGACGACCGTGGGGAATACCCCCTGCAAACCGACTACGCGCAGCACGGTATCGCCGTGGCGGCGCGCGAGTCCGACTCCTCCACCTGGACGCGCCAGCAACACGCGATGGCGACCCTGTGGGCGGGGGGGCGCGATGATCATATCGAGCTGATGTGGCGCGTCGTCGTCGCCCTCAGCGCCTTGGCGATGGCCCTGCTGGCGGTGCCTCTGGCGCATATGCCGCCGCGACGCCAGCCGTATGGGCGCATGTTGGTGGCGGTGATTGCGTACTTGATACTAGCCAATACGCTCGTGGCCGCTCGGCAGTGGGCCAGCGGCGGCGCGCCACTGCTGGGCATGGCGCTGCCGCTGTTGGCGTTTGGGCTGGGCGCCCTAGAGCTGGCCCGACGCCGCTACGCGAGGGGGGCATGATCACCCTCTTGGAGCGCCACCTGCTGTGGCGCATGCTGAGTGCGACCGTCGGGGTGTTGTTAGTGCTCGCAGTGTTGGCCTGGGTGGGGGCGCTGCTGGGCGCTTTGCCCGACCTGGGCCAGGGCGGCTTTGGCTTGCCGCAATTGCTGATGTACAGCCTGTTGCAACTGCCCGAAGATGTGATTCGGGTGTGGCTGATCGGCGTAGTGGTCGGCGGGGTGTTGGGACTCGCGCAACTCATGGCGAGTAACGAGCTAGTAGCCGCCACGACGCTGGGCCTGTCGCGCCCGCGCATGATGCGCCTCGCTGGGTGGTTTGGCCTGTGCGCGAGCCTGCTGTGGGTGGCGCTGAGCGAGTGGGTCGCCACACCGATGAACAGCGCCGCCGAGCACTACCACGAACAAGCCCTCGGGCAGAGCGAGCGCCGCGCGGCCCAAAACGGGCTATGGCTGCGGGTAGACGAGCATATTGTCTTGCTCAATGGCGTCGATGAGAGCGGGGCCTTTCGCGCCGCCATGATCTTCGAGCGCCGCGACGGGCGCGTGCAGCGCGTCCTACGCGCTGGCGGCGGGCAGCTCACCGAACACGGCGCGTGGACCCTACGCGACAGCGAAGTGTTGCTGACAGGCGAGGCGCCGCAGTGGCAGTCGCTGGGGGATTCCACGTGGCAGGGGCGTATCGACTTCGCCTTGCTGCGCGTACTCGACCAAGATCCCCGCCTGCTGAGCCTGCGTGCGCTGCACACCCGTGTGCAGGCTGCCCGCCCGCTGGGCGTGCCGACTCTGGAGCTAGAGCAAGCGCTGTGGTCGCGGCTGTGGTCGCCCGTGGCGACGGGGCTATTACTCGCGTGTTGCGCGCTGTCGGTATTGGGGCTGCAGCGCGATGGCGGCGGCGGTCGGCGGGTGTTTCTCGCTTGTTTGGCAGCGATTAGCTACCAAGTCCTAGAGCGTTTGCTGGCGCAGGGCGGCGCCATTTTGGGGTTGCCTACGATGCTGGCGGGCGCTGTACCGATGCTGCTAGTGTTGCTCATATTCGCGTGGTTGTATCGGCGTCAGTACAAGCTCTGACGGGCTTCTCCCAGATTCGCGTCGTATAGCACCTCGGTGTTGAGCATCCGCTCCACGAGGCTACGCCGCCCTCCCCAAGCGCTGACCCAATCGAGCGGCGCCAGCGGCAGCGTGATCCAGGCCACGCCGCTGCGAATCCAGCACTCCCGCCAACTCGGCGCAGCACCATCGTGGCGGCGCAAAATCAGCTTCCAGGCGCGCATGCCCAGCGTCTGGCCGCCGCGTCGCCAACTGAGCGCAAAATAGCCGCTGACCACCCCGACCATCAGCGCAAAAGTCAGACTGCGCGCGATTATGCCCTGTGTGGCCAAGCCCCCATTGAGCGACACACTCGCCGCATTGATGAGCAGCACCAACGCCACCAGCGGCAGCAAATCATAAGTCCAGGCAAAGAGGCGGCGAAAAGGTCCGGCGGGCTTCATGGCGCGAGTAACTCACTGAACAGATAGACCGGTAGTATATCGCCCACCTTCGCCCCCGTGCTCTCGGGCGCCAGCAGCGCTAAGGCATTGGCCTGCGCCAGACTGGCGAGCCGATGCGAGTCCTGCGCGCCGCAAGCGTAGAGCTGCCCCCGCTCCACCCGCACCCGCTGAAACTCCGCCCGCCCTGCCTGCTTGGGCAGCGCCTCGGCAGCCGGCAGCGGCCACGGCGCCGGTAGGGCGTCCATCGCGCTCTGATAGTGCCGCCCCTGTATCGCGCGCAAATACGGCAGCACAAAGACCGCGCACGTCACCATCGCCGACACCGGATTGCCCGGCAGGCCAAAATAATGCGCCCGATCGCCGATCTTCCCCTGCGTAAAGGGCTTGCCAGGTTTGACCGCCACGCGGCAGAAGTGCATCTGCCCCAGCGACTGCAGCACCGCCCCCAGATAATCGGCATCGCCCACCGACACGCCGCCGCTGGTCAGCACCACATCACTGTGCTGCGCCGACTCGCGCAGCGCCTCGGCAATCGTCTCGTAATCGTCCGGCAGCGTGCCGCCATCGCGCACCGTCGCCCCGCTATCGCGCAGCAGTTGCATCAGCATCGGGCGGTTACTGTCCGCAATGCCCGCCGCGCCCAGCTCATCGCCCGTCGACAGCACCGTCACCACCGGCCGCTGAAAGACACAAGCCCGCGTCACCCCATGCGCCACGCAGCGCGCGAGCGTCACAGCGTCTAGCCGCTGCCCGCGCGTCGCAATCGTCGCCCCGTCGGGCGTGTCGCTCCCCCGCTCGCGCACAAACGACTCCGCATTCGCGCCGCGCAGCGCCACAATCTGCCCCGCCTGCCGCTCGACATTCTCCTGCATCACCACCCACTGCGCCCCAGCGGGCATCGTTCCGCCAGTCGTAATGCGCACCGCCTCATCCGCCCTGATCGCCTCGCCCGCATAAGGATGCCCCGCCAGCGCCTGCCCCACGATGCGCAGCGGCAACCTGAGCGCCGCAGGCGTCGCCGCCACCGCATAGCCATCCATCGCCGAGACATCAAACGGCGGCGTCGGGCGCAGCGCCGAGATGCTCTCGCTACAGTAACGCCCGCCGACAGTATCGATCTCAGCCGTCTCCGTCGGCAACAAACGCGCTGCCTCGATCACCGCCGCGAGGGCATGTTCAAGACTCAGTGCAGAAGTCATAGGCTATG
>CAKZUS010000232.1 GCA_937921805.1 uncultured Granulosicoccaceae bacterium | reverse complement strand
ACGAGATGGCGCATGCGCGCATGATGTCTGCAGTGCCCGATGCCGATGTGATCGTCACGAATCCGACGCACTACGCGGTGGCGCTGAAGTACGACCAGTCGTCGATGGCCGCGCCACGCGTTGTGGCAAAAGGGCGAGATCAGATTGCCGAGACCATTCGCGAAATCGCGCGGGAACACCGTATTCCACTAGTGTCCGCGCCGCCTTTGGCGAGGGCAATTTTTGCCTCCACCAAGCTCGAACAAGAGATCCCCCAGGCACTATATATCGCTGTGGCAGAGGTGTTGGCGTTCGTCTTGCAACTCAAGGCATCTAGGCGTCAAGGAATGGCCGCGCCGAAAGCGCCGAACCCGAGTGTTCCCGAAGACTTTAAGCAACGCTACAAAGTGGATGACATGTAATGAGCGCCGCGTTCCCTGTACATAATTTCCGTCAGACTCTCAAGCGCATCGCGGGCAGTGGCTTAGGCGCGCCCGTGTTGGTGGTGGCGATGCTGGGCATGATGATCCTGCCCATGCCGCCGATAGCCTTGGATCTGCTGTTTACTTTTAATATCGCCTTTTCGCTGATCATCATGTTGGTGGTGATCTATGTGCTGCGCCCGCTGGAATTCGCAGTGTTCCCGACGGTGTTGCTTGTCGCGACGCTGATGCGCCTGGCACTCAATGTCGCCTCGACGCGAGTCGTGTTGCTCAACGGGCACACAGGAGGCGATGCGGCGGGGAAGGTGATTGAATCTTTTGGAGATTTCGTGATTGGTGGCAACTATGCCGTCGGTCTCGTGGTGTTCGCGATTTTGGTCATCATTAACTTTGTTGTGGTCACCAAAGGCGCTGGGCGTGTCTCAGAGGTGACAGCTCGCTTTACCTTGGATGCCATGCCAGGCAAGCAGATGGCGATTGATGCGGACCTGAACGCCGGTTTGATTGATGCAGACCAAGCGCGCAGTCGCCGTGTAGAGATAGGCCAAGAAGCGGACTTCTACGGTGCCATGGATGGGGCGTCAAAGTTTGTACGCGGAGATGCCATCGCGGGCTTGGTGATCTTGTTTATCAACATTATTGGTGGTCTGTTCATTGGGATGCTGCAGCACGATCTGAGCTTCAACGTCGCGATGGAGAACTACGCCTTGCTGACTATTGGTGACGGCTTGGTGGCGCAGATTCCGTCTCTAGTGCTCTCAACTGCTTCGGCGATCATCATTACCCGCGTGTCTTCCTCTGAGGAAATGGGCACTCAGATCAATTTTCAGCTGTTCGACGATCCTCGGCCACTGATGGTGACGGCCGTCATCATGCTCTGTATTGGGGTGATTCCGGGCATGCCGAATGTTGCCTTTTTGCTGCTCGGAACACTGTGCGGCTTTGGCGCCTGGCGTATGTATCGCAATAAGCACCAGCCTGTAGCCGTTCCCGAGACGCCCGAGAAGCTCCCTGCCGTGACTGACGACAGCAAAGCAGACTTGAGCTGGGAAGATGTGCAACCTGCCGACGTGATTGGTTTGGAAGTAGGGTATGGCCTCATTCCCCTGGTGGATCGAAGTCAGGGCGGCGAGCTGATGACGCGCATCAAAGGCGTGCGCAAGAAGCTGTCTCAGGATTGGGGGTTTTTGGTGCAGTCGGTGCACATTCACGACAACTTGAACCTGCCGCCCAACCATTACCGTATCAACCTGCTCGGTGTGGGCATTGGTGAGGCGGAAGTCTACCCCAACCGTGAAATGGCCATTGATCCTGGCAGCGTGTACGGGAAAATTGACGGCACTCCGGGCACCGACCCTGCTTTTGGCTTAAATGCCGTCTGGATTGACCCCGCGCAGCGTGAGAAGGCGCAGACCTTGGGCTACACCGTTGTGGATGCCAGCACGGTGATCGCGACGCATCTGAGCACCTTGCTACAGAAAAACGCCCACAAACTGCTCGGCCATGATGAGGCGCAACGCTTACTCGATAACCTGGGCCGCTCTGCGCCGCGCTTGGTGGAAGGCTTTGTGCCCGACCAAGTGCCATTGGCCGTGCTGGTGCGGGTGCTGCAAGGCCTGCTTGAAGAGGGCGTGATGGTGCGGGATATGCGCACCATCGTCGAAACATTGGCGGATGCCTCGTCACGGACCAAGGAAGCGCAGGCGCTGTTGGCTGAGGTACGGGTGGCATTAGGGCGGATGATTGTGCGCCAGTTATCGAATGAAAAGTCTGAACTAGCGGCAGTGACGTTGGATCCGTCTTTGGAACAGCTATTGCTTCAATCACTGTCTACAGACGGTGGATCCGGAGGGGTTGAGCCAGGATTGGCCCAAAGGCTTTTAGAGTCGTTAAAGAGCGTGGCTCAGCAGCAAGAAGAGAAGGGTGAACAATTGGCGCTACTGGTACCCGCAGCAGTGCGCCAGACATTGGCGCAATGGCTGCGCCACGCGATTGGCAATATGCGTGTGCTGTCGTACACAGAGGTTCCAGAAGATTGGAACATCAAAGTAATTTCTACCGTTGGCGCTTAGGGCAGCGCCATGACCACTGAGGCTAAGTGATGAAAATCAAGCGCACAGTAGCTCCGGATATGCGCCAAGCTATACGTCGAGTTCGCGAAGAACAAGGTCCCGATGCGGTGATTCTTGGAAACCGTCGAGTTGCTGAAGGGGTCGAGATTATTTCGGCTTTAGATCTCGATCCAGAGGAACTCTACCGCTCGCAAGAGGGGATGGACTTAGAGGAGCAGGATGCGCCTGCCCAGAGTGAGCACGGCCGAGCGCCAGCGAGTGAGCCTCAGGCCCATGAGACGCGAGGCCGTAAGATGCCAGTCCGTGAGGCACCAGCAAACCGACCGCGCCGGCAGGGGTTTGAAGCGGCATTCGGTGAGCGCTCTGGCGCGTCGCCACGCCATGAGCCCGACCCATCGGCTTTTGATAGTTTTAATGAACAGCTACATCGGCTGGTCAGTGAGACGCCCGAGCCGAGGCGCGCCGAGAACACGCAGCGCGACGCGCCACGTCGCAGTGCGCAGCCCAGAGCTACAGAAAAAGCCAGTGCCGCGCAACGCGCAGCCTCTGCAGCCTATGGCGAAGCTCGCGAGTCTCGCGACAAGCGCGCCGCTAGTACAGAACCCCAAAGCGCGCGGCGCAACGTCTACGGCGAGCAGGCCCGCCCTGTCTTGCGCGGTGGCACACGCACGCGCAGCGCCGCCCCAGATCCGATGCCAGCCCCTGCGGCGGAGCCAGCTCCGGTACGCGAGACTTCTGACAACGCACTGGCCGGTATGCAGCAAGAGTTGCGTCAGCTGCGCGGCATGATGCAAAACCAGATGTCGGTGATGGAGCTGGGCCGGTTGACGGGAAGTAACCCGCTGCGGGTTACGCTGCTCTCGCGTTTATACGAGTTTGGTGTGGGCACCGATTTGGCGAAAAGCCTCATCGAGGAAGTGCAAGAAAAAGACAATCTAGAGCGCGCTTGGCGCCAAGCCTTGGGGCTACTGTCGAACCGCATTCCGATTGCGGATGATGACTTTATGAGCCACGGTGGTGTGATTGCGATGGTCGGGCCGACGGGGGTGGGTAAAACCACCACGATTGCCAAGATCGCGGCGCGCTTTGCCATGCGCCACGGCAGTCGCAATGTTGCGCTAGTGAGCACGGATAACTATCGGGTCGGCGCGCAAGAGCAGTTGCTTAACTACGCCCGGATTCTGAATGTGCCAGTGAAAATGGCGACCAATTCGGATGAGCTGAGCCGGGCGCTCAATGGCCTGTACGACAAAAAATTAGTGCTCATTGATACCGCTGGAATGAGCCAGCGCGATATGCGTTTATCTGAGCAGTTTACGACTCTGCGCGAAGGCTCTCCTTTGATCAAACCTTTTTTGGCCATGTCAGCCACCACACAATTGCGAACGCTGGACGAGACGGTCAAAGCGTTTTCGAGAGTGGATCTAGCGGGGTGTGTGATCACCAAGCTAGACGAAGTTTATGGGGTCGGCGCGCCATTGACGGCGGTGATTCGTCACCGCTTGCCTGTCGCATTTCTTGGAGTGGGGCAGCGTGTCCCCGAGGATTTGCAATTGGCTCGTGCACACCGACTTGTCAGCCGCGTGTTTATGGAGAACCCGCCTCAACCAGAAGATACGGAGACTCCAGAAACAATGGCAGCACGGTTTGCCGAGGCGGGGAGTAATGCTTGAATTGGATAGCCTGGATCAGGCTGCCGGGCTACGACGCATGATCGATCACAAACCGGTGCAGGTGTTTGCTGTCACCAGCGGTAAAGGCGGTGTAGGGAAGTCGAGCATGTCGATCAATGTTGCGACCGCCATGGCGGCGCAAGGGCGTAACGTGATGTTGCTCGATGGGGATTTAGGACTGGCCAATCTCGATGTCCTGCTCAATTTGAACCCTCGCTACCACTTAGGCCACGTCGTCAATGGCGAGCGCACTTTGGATGAAGTGATCGTTAAAGGGCCGCTGGGAGTGAGCATCGTCCCGGCAGCGTCGGGGGTGCAGCGACTGGCCGAACTGGGCACGGCGCAGAACGTAGGGTTGATTCGCGCTTTCAGCGAACTGACACATCCGGTCGATACGCTCATCATCGATACGGCCGCCGGCATTAGCGATATGGTGATTAGCTTCTCTAAGGCCGCGCGCGAAGTCATTATTGTGGTGTGCGATGAGCCAGCGTCGATCACCGATGCTTACGCGACCATCAAAGTCCTGAGTAAAGAGCATGGAGTGGAGCGTTTTCACGTGCTGTCCAACAAGGCGCAGTCGGTGGTACACGGGCGGGAGTTGTTTAATAAGCTCTCTAGTGTTTGTGAACGTTTCCTGAATATCCCGGTCCACTACCTCGGTACGGTGCCCGATGATGAGCATGTGTTGACCTCAGCGCGCCAGCAGCGGCCTGTTGTGGAAGCTTTTCCCAGGAGTAAAGCTGCGGTAGCGCTCAAGTCGATTGCGCGCAAACTCGATACTCTGCCGCGTCCGAAAGACGCGCGTGGAGATATGGAGTTTTTTGTTGAACGACTAATTCAATTTAGTGTGACAAATGGAATGAGCTTGGTATGAATGCCCACGCGATGTATAACGAGATTCAAAATCTCAACCAACAAGACCTCGTCTCACAGCACGCGAAGCTGGTTAAGCGTATAGCGTTTCACATGATGAACCGCTTGCCGCCCAGTGTGCAGGCTGAAGACTTGATTCAGGCAGGCATGATCGGCTTGATCGAAGCAGCCAAGCACTACGACCCGGCACAGGGAGCGAGTTTCGAGACCTATGCGGGCATTCGTGTACGCGGAGCGATGCTCGATGAAATCCGTCGCTCCGACTGGACGCCTCGCAGCGTGCACCGCAAGTCGCGAGAAGCCTCCGAGGTGATTCGCAACGTAGAGCAGCGCACCGGCCGTGACGCCGATGATGGTGAAGTGGCCGATTTACTCGGAGTGAGCATCGGGGAGTACCACCAAATACTCACTGAGAGCACGACGGCGAGAGTGTTTAGTTTCGATCAACCCGATGAGACGACTGGGGAGAAGATATCGCTGCCCGAGAGCGAAGTACCCAAGCCCTCTGACGTCTTTGAGGACAAAGAATTTCAGGATAGTCTCTCGCAAGAGATCGAGCGTCTTCCCGAGC
>CAKZUS010000231.1 GCA_937921805.1 uncultured Granulosicoccaceae bacterium | reverse complement strand
GGCGTGAGCGGCGTATGCACTCGCGCTTGTGAGTCGAATGTGATGATGCAAAGGCTGACGCACTCCAGCGCGTAGGGGTCAGCCCGCAAGGCGCTCAGCATCGATTGCACACCGACGTTGACCGACTCGATAGGCTCTCCGATCATCGAGCCAGAGGTGTCTAAAACCAAATAAACAGGGAGTGTGCGCATGCAGTGTTCTCAGTGACAATAACAACGTAAAGAGGGCTTTTGACCGACACAAAGCGAAATGTGCTCGTGCTGCATAAGTCTAGATGCTAGCGCGTACCAATAGTGCCCTTCAGGTAAAAAGTAGACGATAGATCGATCACAAAAATACCTTGTGATCACTGCATTCAGGGCTCGGCTCGGGTGGCTTTAGTTTTGGTGTGTGTTGCCGCTGTAGCGTGATCCTATGAGGAGTGATCAATGCAGATTGACTCTATCGATAAAGCCCGTCATTTCCTGGGTCGGTTTGGCTTTGGTCACGCGCAGTTGGAGCCATTTCTTGGGCGAGAGGCCACGGAGCTGCTCGACGAGTGGGCGGCTGCGGCGCAGGGCGATCAGCGTGGCGCGCCAGTATTGGGCGATGCGCAGGCCTATTCCCAAGCGCAGCCGTCGCAAGGCGGTTCGAGAGCGCAGCGCCGGGCTTTGTATCAGCGCGACCGCGATCGGCTCGGTGCCTGGGGCATGCAGCGTCTTGTCAGTGGTCGCTCTGCGCTAGAGCAGCGCATGATTGTGTTCTGGCACAACCACTTTACGAGCTCGGTACGCAAGGCGCGTTTCCTGCCGTTGCTGCTCGCACAGCGCGCGCGCATTGAGCGCGAGGCCCTGGGTAGCTTTGCGTCGCTATTGCGCTCGATGATCAAAGACCCGGCTTTGTTGCTGTATCTGGATGCCAATAAAAACAAAGCGGCCCAACCCAACGAAAATCTCGCGCGCGAGCTGCTGGAGCTGTTCACCTTGGGTGAGGGGCACTACAGCGAAAGCGATGTGCTCAACGGGGCGAGGGCCTTGGTCGGCTGGGGCGTCAACCCCAAAACGGGGGCGTTTCGTGCGCAGCCCACCCGACGCAGCACGCTGAAATTTCTGGGCCAGAGCGGCGCCTTTGATGGGGATGATCTGGTGGAGATACTGCTCGCGAGGCCCGAAACGGCGCAGCGCATTGTGCACAAACTTTGGTTGGAATACATCGATATGCAGCCGCAGCCACGGTTGGTAGAGCGCTGGGCTGCGCAGTTCCAGCGCGAGGGTTATCAGTTGTTGCCTTTGCTGCACCGCATCGCTCGCAGCGATGTGTTTTGGCAGGCGCAGGGGGCGCTGATCAAATCGCCGATTGATCTCACTGTGGGGTTTATCCATCAAACGGGCGCGCAGGCTGCACTAGAGGGCGATGATTTTCTGGGCCTGTGGAAAATGAACGCTCGCTTGGGGCAGCGCTTGTTTGACCCGCCTAGCGTCGAGGGCTGGAGTGGTGGCCAGAGCTGGATCACGACGACAAGCTTGCTGGAGCGGCAACGCATCGTGGACAAGCTCGCGCGCGAGAACAAAGGGCAAGGCGATATGGGCATGGGGGCGTCCATGGTGTCTGTGGCGACCCCGTCGGCTTCGACCTCGCTGGCAGCGCGGATGCTGCCGTTTGCCTCTGAGGCGCGCACGCTTGAGGCGGTGCTGCGCGATCCTAGTTATCAGCTCCGGTGAGGTTTTTATGGTGACACGTCGACAATTTTTGCAGCTCGCTAGCCTGCTGGCGATGTCTGCCACACCGGCTGCGGGATGGGCGACCGGGCCGCGTTCGCAGACGATGATTCTGGTGGAACTCCGAGGCGGAAATGATGGGGTCAACACCCTGCTGCCGCCGGATCGGGAGCGCTACCAACGATTGCGCCCGCGCCTGAGTCTGGCTCACGACGAGACGCTGATGCTGCAAGACGGCATGGCCATGCACAGCGCGCTGGCGGGGCTTGAAGACAGCTGGGCCTCGCGTGATTTGGCGTGGATTCAGGGCGTGGGCTATCCCGATCCTAATCGCTCGCATTTTCGCGGTATAGATATCTGGGAGACGGCCTCGGATGCGGATCAATATCTTGATGAGGGCTGGCTAGCGTCGCTATTGGCCAATCGCCCGACGGCTGCGGTGGCGATTGGTACCGATAGAGGACCGTTTGCCTCGGAGTCGGTGCGCTCGATTTCTCTGGATAATCCCGCCCAGTTTATCCAGCAGGCGCAGCGCCTGAGCACGCTGGGTAGCCTGATCGATGACAACCCGGCGCTGGCGCATATCGTAGCGACGTATCGCGCGATTGACGACGCGGCGCAGAGCCTGGTGGGCACACTGAGCCAGGCGCCGCCGCCGCAACGAGCCTTTGCACAAGACCCGTGGGGGCAGGACTTGCTGAGCGCGTATCAGCTTATCGCCAGCGGTTTGCCCGTGCAGGCGATCAAGGTCTCGCTGGGGAGCTTTGACACTCACGCCAATCAGGCCTCGCGGCATCGGCGTTTGCTGAGCCAGCTCGGTGAAGGCTTGGCGACGCTGCGCGAGAACTTGCGGGCGATAGATCGCTGGGATGACACCCTGGTGCTGAGCTACTCAGAGTTTGGCCGCAGGCTGCAAGAGAACGCTTCGGGGGGGACCGACCACGGCACCGCCGCGCCGCAACTGGTCATGGGCGGGCGGGTGCGCGGGGGCTTGTACGGGCGCTATCCGTCGTTACAGATCCTGGATGCGCGCGAGGATCTGCGTTTTAGCGTGGATTTCCGGGACGTGTACGCCAGTGTGCGGCGCGATTGGTTTGGGCAGTCTGGGCGCAGTATGGGTTTTATTGTCAGCTAGCGCGGGGCCGTAGGGGCAGGGCCTACGCCCAAGGCCCGTGGAACTCCCCTGCCTGATCAAGGCGCTCAAACCCGTGCAAACCAAAGAAGTCGCGCTGTCCCTGCAGCAAATTGGCGCTAGAGCGCGCGGTGCAGAGCTGATCAAA
>CAKZUS010000230.1 GCA_937921805.1 uncultured Granulosicoccaceae bacterium | reverse complement strand
CGATGACATCGGGTCTTTCTAATGGCGAGAAAGCGCGTATCCGGCAGGAGTTTGCCGAGGGCAAAGCCACGCGCGAAGAGCTACTGAAAGCCGAATCCGCCGCCTATCATGGCCCAGGTACTTGTACTTTCTATGGCACGGCCAATAGTAACCAGATGCTAATGGAAGTTATGGGCTTGCATTTGCCCGGCGCGGCTTTTGCTAATCCAGCGACGAAGCTTCGCAGCGCCCTCACCGAAGCGGCGGGCGAGCGGCTCGCGCAGATGCAAGACGCCCCCGGCGTCGGCCAGATGATCGACGAACGCAGTATTGTCAATGCTCTGGTGGGCTTGAATGCCACCGGTGGCTCCACTAATCCCACTCTGCACATTGTCGCCATCGCCCGCGCTGCTGGCATCACCGTCAACTGGGATGACTTCGATGCGGTGTCTCGCATTGTGCCGTCGCTAACACGCATTTATCCCAATGGCTCAGCAGATGTTAACCATTTCCACGCCGCGGGTGGCATGGGCCTAGTGATTCGAGAGCTATTGGAAGTAGGCCTGTTGCACGAGTCTGTAGAGACAGTCATGGGAACGGGCTTATCCGCCTACGCCCGTGAGCCATTTCTCGACGACAACGAGCAGCTTCGCTGGCAAGAGGCCCCCGCTCACTCGCTGGATGACAGCATCGTGCGTAGCGCACAGGCCCCTTTTGCTCCCGAAGGAGGGCTCAAAGTCCTGCGTGGAAACCTGGGGCGCTCAGTCATCAAAGTCTCCGCCGTCGCTGAGGAGCACCAGATCGTGCAAGCCCCTGTGCGGATCTTTCACGATCAGGCGAGCTTCAAGAACGCCTTTGAACAAGACCAGTTCCAGGACGATGTCGTGGTGGTCGTGCGCTTCCAAGGACCGAGCGTCAACGGTATGCCGGAGCTGCACAAGCTCACCCCGTATTTGTGCATTTTGCAAGACCGTGGCCTGAAGGTCGCCCTAGTGACCGATGGTCGCATGTCTGGCGCCTCGGGCAGAGTCCCTGCCGCTATTCATGTCTCACCCGAGGCCGCGCGCGACGGCATGCTGGCACGGCTCAGAGACGGCGACATCGTGCGCCTAGATGCCACACAAGGCCAGCTAGAGGCCCTGGTCGATGCAGAGGTGTTGGCGCAACGAAGCCCTGCCAGCATTGACCCAAGCGACTACGAAACGGACTATGGGCGAGAACTATTTGGGAATTTCCGCCACATGGTCAGCGACGCAGAATCCGGCGCAATCTCGATCTACTCTGGAGAACAGGCATCACTATGATTAACAACTTCGCTGCGGCCCCCGTCGTCCCCGTCATCGTTATCAATGACGTCAAGCAGGCCATCCCGATGGCTGAGGCCCTACTCGAAGGGGGCCTGCATACACTGGAAGTCACCCTGCGCACCCCTCAAGCCCTCGATGCCATCCAGGCCATCTCTGATGCGCTACCCGAAGCCTATGTCGGCGTTGGCACGGCCATCAATGCCCAACAACTGCGCGACGCCCAGAGCGCAGGAGCGCATTTCGCGGTCAGCCCAGGATTTACTGAAGAACTGGACCGGGCAGCGAAAGAGCTAGACATTCCCTTGCTACCCGGTGTGGGCAATGCGAGCGATATCTTACGTGCTTTAGCGGCAGGGTATGAATTCGTCAAGTTCTTCCCTGCCGAGGCCATGGGCGGCGTCGCGGCGCTCAAAGCGCTTGGCGGGCCATTCTCGCAACTACGATTCTGCCCCACAGGCGGCATCGGCATGCACAACGTCGAGGACTATTTAGCGCTCCCACAAGTGGCCTGTGTCGGCGGCTCATGGGTATTGCCCAGCGATGCGCTCAGCGCCAATGACTGGTCGCGAATCAAACAGCTCGCGTCTCAGGCCTCTCAGCTGCTTCGCTAGCACGACCTGGTTCCGCTTCTGGTTCCGCTATAGCCGCTGTTGCACTTCGCAGCGGCTCGGTACGCGAGGCCTCTGCCCGGGCGCCGGCGTGTGGGCCTAAATGTGAACCTGGATATGAACCTACTTGTGGGGCTGCGAGCGACTGCGACAAGCTCGCAAGCTCCTCTACCAAACCTTGCGGCAGGCTCTGTGAGCGCCACAGAGCAGAGTCCAGTGACTCGAGCAGACTCAAGAGATTCATCCGCCGCATCGAGACGCCGTCTAAGGCACTCAAACACCCTTCGAGCTGCGTCGTCATGTCGTGTAGCTGCTGCGGATCTAGCGATCCGTCGAGCACCAGCATGCCAATGGGCTGAGAGAAATCATTCAGCGCGGGAAAATACAAACTCGCCCGCTCGGCGTCAGCATGAGCCTGCAGCACGGCCGACACCCCAAAGGGAGTCAAATGTACCTGTCCTTTGGGTGCGCCGAAGGCCAGTAGCCCCGCCTGGGTCAGTGCATCGACCACGCACTGCGTCGCCCAGCTATTGAGGCCACAGCGCACACCGAGCTTCCACATGTTTTCGCCCAGGTCGACCGCTCCATCGGTGGTGCGATAAAGTCGGTCTAAAAACACAAAACACTGCTCTGCTTGCTGGATCATTCGCCGACATTCACTACGTCACAGCGCCATAGTGTAACAGCGAGCGGCGCCTCCACCAATCGCTTCGCACTGACCAAGCGCAGCCCCGCCTGCGCGGCGTAGTGTCCGATAGGCTCGTCGGCGAATCCCAGCCAACGATGCTCGTGCTCTTCACGCAGTGACTCCATAGAATGGGGAGCAAAATCGACAATAAGCAAGCGCCCTCCTGGGGCCAATACGCGTCGGGCTTCGCGCAGCGCGCGCGCGGGTTGATCAATGAAATGCAACACCATGTGCATCACCGCCAGATCATAGCTGGCATCATCAAAAGGTAGCTGAAATAAATCAGCGGCGCGCACACTCAAATGCGGATGCCCAGTGAGCCGCGCCCGCGCGAGTGCCAGCATGCTCGTATTGAGATCCACCCCGACCCCCGAGGCGATGTGCTCAGCCAGCCAATCGAGCACTTGCCCCGTGCCAGTTCCGAGATCGAGCAATCGGGGGGGATCCTGCGATGCGGTACGCTCGTTCAGGGCATCAAGCAAGGCGCGGCGCAATTGCTCAGCCGGCACATCCAGGCCATGCAGGGCATCCCACTGCGCCGCATGTTCATCAAAATATCGCTGCGCCCGCTGCGCTCGTTGCCGACGAATGCCTTCGAGCTGCGCAAAGTCATGTTCTAAAACGCGATCATCGGGCGATAGCTCGCCCAGCACGATCGTCACGATCGGCAGTGACTCGACGCGATAGAACACCTGCACTCCTTCGCGAAATCGCTTGAGCAGACCGGCATCGACCATGAGTTTGAGGTGGCGCGATACGCGCGGCTGGCTCTGCCCTAGAATCTGTGTGAGCTCGCCCACGCTCAGCTCGCCTTCGGCGCACAAGCGCAGCAAGCGCAAGCGGGTGGGTTCGGCGGCAGCACGCAGTGCGCTCACCAGGGCATTAAACTGCACACTCTGTCTCTAACGTGGCTTTGTGCAAGGATAGCGCGGATTGCAAGCGCGTGAGCACAGTACGCCCCTGCAGCAGTCCTGTCTGTCTGACAGGCTGTCTAACAGCGATGCCCCAGCGATGCCTCAGCGCTGGCGCAGCTCCGCCAGCTCTTCTTGCTCGGCTTCGTCCGCCAGCATTGCCTCAAGGCGCTCGGTATCGTGGGCTTGCTCAGCCAGGGATTCGATTTTGATGCGCTGTTGCACAGCGCGACTCCACTGCGCGCGCGCCTGTTCCAGGGCGTTCTCAGCCCGGGTCACACCGGTGGCAGATTCTTCATAGACGTGCTGCAGCTGC
>CAKZUS010000229.1 GCA_937921805.1 uncultured Granulosicoccaceae bacterium | reverse complement strand
GTACGCATTGGTCAGGATCTCTCCGTGATTGGCTATGACGGTATCCCCGAAGGCGAGTACTTCACCCCCCCACTGAGCAGCTATGCCGTCGACAATCGTGCGGCAGGGCAGGCCATTGCTAGCTTATTACTGCGGCGTTTGCGCGGTGAGCCGGTGGAACAATTACAGCAACTGGGCCAGGCCCGCTTGCTTCAACGTGGGTCAGACGCACCCGCACCGTTAGTGGCACAGCATCGTGCCACAGCATTTTGACCTTGAGGAAATACGATGAGTAAAGCAATGACGCATTGGCGCGCTAAGAGTGTGCTGGCTGGCGTGATGATGGCCTTGGCGGCTAGCGCACAGGCCGACACCCTTCGCTTCTGGACAACCGAGGAGCAGCCCGAGCGCCTCGCGCGCCAAGAGCAAATGGCGGCCGACTTTAAGGCCGCTTCGGGCGTGGACGTGGCAGTGATTCCTGTCAGCGAAAAAGATCTAGGCACGCGCGCTACCGCCGCGTTTGCCGCAGGGGACCTGCCCGATGTGATTTATCACCCTCTGCAATACGCATTGCCTTGGGCCGAGGCCGGTATTCTCGACTCTGATGCGGCGAGCGACGTGGTCGAGAGCTTGGGTGCGGACAGCTTCGCCTCGGGGGCTTTGGGCATGGCCAGCGTCAACGACGGCTATGCCTCTGTGCCCGTCGATGGCTGGACGCAGATGGTGATCTATCGCAAAGATTGGTTCGCAGAGAAAGGCCTTGCGGCACCGACGAGCTATGCGAATGTGGTCGCCGCGATCGGTGCATTACACAACCCGCCAGAGCGCTTTGGCTTTGTTGCCCCGACCAAAGTCGATGAGAACTTTATGAGCCAAGTGCTTGAGCACGTGCTGTTGGCCAACGGCGTGACGCCGGTGGATAGCAACGGCTTTAAAGCGCTCGACGAAGGCAAGATGACGCAGGCTCTGGAGTTCTATAAAGCCATCGTTGATGCCTCGCCAGAGGGCGAGCTGTACTGGAAGCAGTCGCGCGAGCTGTTCTTCGCTGGCAAAGCGGCGATGGTCATCTGGTCTCCCTTCATCCTCGACGAAATGGCGGGTCTGCGCGACTCGGCTCCACCGACGATCAATGACGACCCAACCAGCGGTGAGCTGGCGAGCAAAGCGGGTATTGTCACCACGTTCTCTGGACCTTCGAATGAGGCCGGAGCAGCATGGGGCGATGTGCGCTACTTCGGTATCACGACCAGTGCCGATATTGATAACGCGATGGCATTTGTGCAGTACTCGCTGGATGAGGGCTACGGCCAGACCTTGGCGATTGCTCCAGAAGGCAAATTCCCCGTGCGCCGTGGTGATGCGAACGACGCGACCCGGTTTGTGAAAATGTGGGAGCAACTGCCCGTAGGTGTGGACCGCAAGGCTGCGCTCACCGATCTATACGCCCCTGAGATGATTAACGAAATTGTCAGCGGGCTGGACGTGGCGCAACGCTGGGGCGTTACCGAAGGGCAGTTGTCGCTGGCCTCTAAGATCATCAACTCGCAGGTGATCAACCGGATGGTGCGTGAGTATGTCGATGGCGCGCGCGATGCGGCATCTACCGTTGCGGCCATTAACGAAGAGCTGGCGAAAATCCAGTAGCGCCAAGGTTGTTGTCGCCTTCTCCGCTTCGATCTTGTCCCGAACCTGCAACGGACCTGCAGCGGACCTGCAGCGGACCTGCAACGGAGAGGAGAAGCGCGGCAAAACCTCACTAATGCGCCCCCGAGCGCCTGCTTTTTAAGAGGGCGTGTGCTGTTGCAGCACTGGTGGGGTGTTTGTTCTGGAGTGAGTGATTGCTTATGTCTGCACCGATAACGCCAGGCCCTCTGGCGCGACGCGAAGCGCGCCTAGCGTGGTCTTTGCTGTCGCCGACGCTGTTGGCGGTGGCTCTAGTGGTGGTATTACCGCTGTTGGCGGTGTTTTGGATCAGCTTCAAGCCGGTGGGGCTGTCTGATTTACACGTCCCCGCCCCGCGGGTATATGAGCGCTTGCGCGGTAGTCTTGAGCAACCAGGCGATACGGCCCTGATCGAGTACCGTCTGACGAACCCCTCGCCCAATCAGGGCATTGGCGAGGTGATTATGCGCGATACGCTGCCGGCGGGCATGGACTTTGGGGAGCTAGATCCTCGCTGTGAGGCCGCTTCGGGGCAGTTGCGCTGTGCATTGGGAGACTGGCCTGCTAAGCACCGCGAGAGGCTCAAACTGCCCGTGCTGGCGACGCAGGCCTGGGCTGAGGCCCCCGATTTGCGCGCTGAGCCTGCGACGATCAGCGGCCAAGTGCGCTCGCCATTGCTGGACTCTGAGTGGACGCTAGATAACTTTCGCCGCATCTTCGATAGCGCGCAATTTGGCGATGTCTTGTTCGCGACTTTTTTCTATACCGTCGTCGGAACGATAGGCGCGCTACTGGTGGGAATGTTCGCCGCCTTGATTCTCGACACAAGTTTTCGCGGGCAGGGTGCCTTGCGTGGCTTGCTGCTTTTCCCCTATGTGGCGCCGGTGATCGCCGTCGCCTTTACTTGGGTGACGCTGTTTGATCCGTTTTCTGGTTCCCTTAATGCGCTGTTACTCAAGATGCAGCTCATCGACGCACCGATAAACTTTTTTGGCGAACGTGGCTTGGCCTTGGTGATGGTGACGGTGTTTGAGATTTGGCGTTATTTCCCTCTGTCGTTTTTGTT
>CAKZUS010000228.1 GCA_937921805.1 uncultured Granulosicoccaceae bacterium | reverse complement strand
ACGGTGTAAGAGCACGCCTATCGGCACCCCCGCCCTGACCAACGACAACAAGGTGATAGGACCTGTCACACGCTGCGCAAGATCAACGGCGAGCTGCGCAATATCTCGGCCCATGCGCTCCCCATAGCGCGCCAACGCCTGCTCAAAAATAGCGAGATAGCGTGCATCGGGGGGCTGCTCGCGCGATAGCATCTGCGAATAGTGCAAGATGCCTTGTTGAATCAGGCGTTCTTTGTCCGCCGGAGCGGTATACAGTCGCTGTAGCTCTTGTTGCGACAGCGGGCTGAGCAAGAAGCGGATATCTTCTTCTCGATAACTTCCCAAGCTTTCGGCGGCCTCTGTCACAGCCAGTTCTGTCACGTTTTTCACGGCGGACTAATGAGCTGGTCGAGCTGCGACTGGGTGGGTGTCAGCCATACATCGCAAAGACGCATAAATTCAAGATCGCTAGCGCTGTCTCCGACACCGACGCTCAGGATGGTCTCGTCAGTCTCTGGTCCAGCAGAGTGAAGACGGTGCAAGAGATGGCGAACGGCGATCGCTTTGCTCACCCCCGACGGGGTAACAGAAAGGTTGTTGCCATTGATGTGGAATCTCCACGCCTCCAGCGCCTGCGCATCTTGCGCCAGTAGCTCCTCTTGTAGCGCTTGCAACAGCGCCCCCAAGCCTTCGCCCTGCGGGCTGTCATTGGACTTTGCCACCGCGTAGACCGCCCCACAAGACGGCTCGCTTACCGCCCAGGTGCGGATATTCATTGCGCGTTGCTTCGCCAGTGTTTGGAGTTGGTCTGAGAGCTGATGAATAGGGTCTTGCAGATCTCGGAGCACATTGCTCACTATCGCTGCCCACGACTCGTCGACCGTGCCATCGCGCTGGAGCATTACCGCCCCGTTGGCCAAGATTGCGGCAGGTCCTGCAAAGGGCAGCGTCACGCGAGAATAGGCCTCGCTGCCGCGCGCCGTAACGGGCACACATCGCGAGAGGTCCAACCAATCGACCAGGGCGCTGTGCTTGCGGGTCATATAGCTGTCTTTGGTCACCACAGATCCTGCCGAGCGAGCCGCGAGCGTCTTACCGCGCTGCTGCGACGCAGGAATTTTGCGCAGCGTGCTAAACAGCGTGTCGTCGAGGTCCGTGAAGACCCAGACGTTCGCACTAGTGGGAGCATTACCAATCACAGCTTCGTTCCCGTGCTGCGAGTGGGTGCGGCGAGTTCGAGTGTCGCGGATTCAATAGGCCCAGCATTCGCCATCACCAAATCGTGCTCAATAAAGCGATTGTCGAACAACACATGCGCTTTTAGCGCGAGAACCAAGCTCAGGTCAAGCTGCTCCACCTGGGTATCCACACAGAGAACAATGGCGGAGAAATCACGCGGATTCACATTGTAGAGATAGTTGCGAATACCCAGACCTTCGTGGTCTCGAAAGCAATACGCGCTGCGAATATCGTGTTGGATCAAAATCGGAGAGCGGGTCGTGGCGCTACATTGCGCCGTAATGCCTGCTTGCTCTAGCGCTTCGGCGAGCAAAAACGGCTCCCATACATGCTCGCCAGTGCCGAGTATCAATACTGAGCGGGAGTCTGGACTGCGATGCAGGTATTGCACAAGCGCCTCCGGCGGCGCCACGACCGTGCGCGCTGAGTTGCCAACGCGGGCATCGCCTGCTCTGTGCACCGGAGCCAGGGCCAGTGACGAGGGGACATCGGGATCGGGCAGAGTCATAGGGACCGCCTCGGGGTCGGGTGTCCAGATATAGCGTCCACGCAGTAGAGAGTAGCGCTCCGCCTCGATCTGCCCCGATGCCGTCGCGCGCGTCGGCACGACGATAGACTCGCTCGACCAATCTGTCAGCGTGAGCGTTATCACCCGCTCAAAGCGATCCAGCCCCGCAGCGTACAAGCTCGCCCCTAAGGCCCGAAAGGTATTGCCCGAGCTGGTCTCGTCATCGACCATGACCAAGGTACGGCTCGCTGCCAACAGCGCTTGATCCTGCTCCAGGGCTGGCTCGTACAAAGTGTGACCCGAGGCGTGGCTGTGGTCCTCGGAAAAGCGGCCCAACACTGGCTGAAGCCGTGCGGTGCGGGTGCTAGAAAAATTCAATACATCCTGGCGCCGGGTACGCTGCAAATAAGCGTCGTGCACCCCCGCGCCCAAGCCCACGGCTGTCTCTGCCATGCTGGTAATCAAACCCGGGCCGGCGAGATCATCCGGCAACTGCTCTGCCAAGCCCGTAAAGGCCTGCCTGGCTACGCGGGGCGACACCGGCACATGGCGCCCCAAAACACGCGAGACAAATACAAAAGACCGGCGAGGGTTAATGCGCTCGCCAAAGCCGTACAAATCTTGTGCTGGCGCGCGGCCTACGCCACCTGCAGCCTTATCTGCGGCAATACCGTGTTCGGTGGCGATCAGTCCAGTTCTGAGCTGAGCGCTTCGGCGAAGCACGGCCGGGTTATCATCGAGTTGGGTCATCGAAAGCCTATTTGAGAAAGCCTATTTGAGAAAGCCTATCTGAGACGGTATGTAGGATGGTATGTGAGACGCCACGAAAAACAACAGCATTAGCAGCGCTATGAATCAATCTCTATGAATCGGTATCAATACGAATAAACCGTGCAAATACAAGGGCTAGGCGAGCGTATTTGCTGCATTGAGAACGGGGAATACTGCTAGACTCGCAGGGAGTGAAATACGTCGCTTTTTGTCGTATCGAGATCCCACAGCATGTTATCACTTGTTCAAGGACAAAATACGCCGCTCACCGGCACCCGCTTTCAGGTCTGCGTGAGCTGGTCTCCTGCCCATGCCGTAGCGATTGATGTCAGCGCTTTCTTGCTGACAGAAGCCGGCACGGTAATCAATGACAGCGGCATGGTTTTCTACGGCCAGCCGCGCTCGCCCGAGGGCAGTGTTGCGATGGACTCCCCCGGCGAGAACAACGACAACTCCGCCGGCGGTACGGTCTGCTTTTCGATTGAGCTTTCTCAACTCGATGCTGCCATACAGCGCATTGCCTTTACCGCCACGACCCCTGCTGCGACTTCGCCGCCGCTCTCTGTCGTCCAGTCGCTCGATATACGACTCACCGCGCCGCAGTCGGGAGCGAATACTGACTGCGTCTATGCGATAGAGACGCACAGTGCACCAGAGGCGGCCATGATCGTCGGCGAGCTATACCGACGCGGCGAAGGCTGGAAGTTTCGCGCCGTAGGGCAGGGTTTTGTCGGTGGCCTCGCGCCCTTAGCAGAGCATTTCGGGGTCGAGGTCGATGACCCTGGCACCAGTCCCCCAGCCGCCGCCGCCGCCCCTGCACCGCCCACATCACCAACTCCACCGACGCCAACGCCAACGCCCCCTGCACCGACAATTAATCTCAGCAAAGTTTCGCTCTCCAAAGCCAGACCCTCGATCAGCCTAGAGAAGCGCGGCGGCTCGCTGGGCGAGATTCGTGTCAACCTCAACTGGAACCAAAGCGTCATGGGTAAGGGCTTCTTTGGTCAGCCCAAAGAGCAATCCATTGATTTAGACCTGTGCTGTCTGGTGGCGCTCAAAGACGGCCGCAAAGGCGCGGTACAGGCGCTGGGCAAGAGTTTTGGCTGCTACGATCGCGCGCCTTGGGTGCATCTGCTTGGCGATGACCGAACCGGTCGGGTTCGCGACGGCGAATGGCTCAAGA
>CAKZUS010000227.1 GCA_937921805.1 uncultured Granulosicoccaceae bacterium | reverse complement strand
CGCTTTATGCGCTCGATGCGCACGCGCGTGGCTGGCATTGAGGTTGTGATGCTGCGCGTCTCGTTTACGGGAGATCTAGGCTTTGAGCTCTACACCGAAGAGGCGCATCAAGTCGCGCTCTACGAGGCGATTCTTGAGGCGGGTGCACCACATGGCATCCGCCCCGTAGGCGGGCGGGCGCTGCTGTCTTTGCGCGTAGAAAAAGGCTATGGAAGTTGGGGACGCGAGTACTCCCCCGAGTACTGGCCGCAAGAAGTCGGCTTGGAGCGTTTGATCAAGCTTGACAAGCCCGAGTTTTTGGGTCGCGAAGCCTATCTAAAGATCAAAGACAAAGCCCCGCGCTGGCAGCTGGTGACACTCAGCGTACAGGCCGATATCGCCGATGCCAGCGGCGGAGAGCCTATTTGCTTGGCCGATGGCACCCCTGTTGGGCAAGTCTCGTCGGGGGCATACGGGTTTAGCGTCGATCAGTCTCTGGCGATGGGATTTATTCGCACGCAGCACCTCTCTGGCGATCAGGAATATGTGGTGATGGTACTAGGGCGCCCACACCGCGCGCAGCTGCTCTCAGAGCCGGCGTTTGATCCCTCCGGCGCGCGCTTGCGCGGCTAGCACAGCGCAGCAGGGGGGCGGTATATACTTCCTCTTTGTACCGCCCCCGTTCCATTCACTCAGGACTGCTGCTATGACAACACCATTGCGCATCGATATCGTCTCAGATGTGATGTGCCCCTGGTGCCTCATCGGATACCGCCAACTGCTTCAAGCGCTGGAGATCTCGGGTACGGCGCATGAGATTTACTGGCACCCGTTTGAACTTAATCCTGATATGCCGCCCGAGGGACAGAATGTGCGCGAACATATCATGGAAAAATACGGCTCAACTGCCGAGCAATCAGCGCAAAGCCGTCAGCAGATGCAAGAGCTCGGCGAGGGCTTGGACTTTGATTTTCAGTTCACTCCTGCGCTGCGCATGCACAATACGTTTAATGCACACCAACTCCTGCACTGGGCCGAGAGTCTTGAGCGCAAGAATGACCTGAAGATGGCCCTATTCACCGCTCATTTTACCGATGGGCGCGACCTGTCTGATATTGCCGTGCTAGCGCATATCGCCGAGGAAGTAGGTCTAGATGCTACCGAGGCACTCGCGGTGCTAGAAGACCAGCGCGGCGCTGAGGAAGTCCGGCAACAGCAACAGTTTTGGGCTCAACAAGGCATACGCGGGGTACCGGCGATGGTTTTCGACTTCAAGCACCTGGTCACCGGTGCACAAGGCAGCGAGAACTATCTGCACATCCTCGCGCAACTCGCTCAGGACAAAGACCAAGTTTAGCGATACCATGCCGACGCACACTTCAATAGTCCAGCGACGATAAGATGGGAGCGGTAGATGGAATTAATCCATTGCATTTATTCGAGCGAGCAACATCACAACATGTCGCAAGACGATCTGCATGTCCTGCTGGAGGAGGCTCGGCGCGCCAACACCAGCAATGGCATCACGGGGATATTGCTCTTTGAAAACGGGTATTTTTTCCAAGTGCTAGAAGGCCCAGCCACTGCGGTAGTTGAGCTGTATAACAAAATTCGCGTCGATCCACGCCATCACACCGTCACCAAGCTGGTCGGCGCGCCCATTCAAGAGCGCACCTTTACCGACTGGAGTATGGGCTACCCTGGTGTAACGCGAGAGGCGCTACTCTCGCTTGACGGGCTGAATGACTTTTTCGGTGCAGGCAAGTGCTTTCTTGATCTCGACGAAGGGCGTGCCAAAACGCTGATGTTATCGTTTAAAGAAGGCAATTTGCGCGCTTAGGCAGGGAAAATTCCCGTGGATAAATAGCGATCTCCACGATCGCAAATAATGCACACAATGACTGCATTCTCTACGCTTTGCTCTAGCCGCAATGAGGCCGCGACGGCGCCTCCCGAAGAGATTCCGGCGAATATTCCCTCTTGCGCTGCGAGTTGGCGCGTGGTCTCTTCGGCCCGCTCTTGGCTGACATCCAGCTCGCTATCGACTCTCGCCGCATCAAAAATGGCCGGCAGATACGCCTGCGGCCACCGACGGATTCCAGGGATTTGCGCACCTTCTTCAGGGCGCACGCCGATGATTTGAATGGCCGGGTTCTGAGATTTGAGATATTGCGACACGCCCATAATCGTCCCAGTCGTGCCCATGCTCGATACAAAATGCGTCACCTTGCCCTCGCTCTGGCGCCAAATCTCAGGGCCAGTGGTCTCCACGTGGGCAGCAGGGTTATCGGGGTTGGAGAACTGGTTCAGCAACAGCGCCTCCCCGCGCGCCGCCATCGCATCGGCGAGATCGCGGGCGTATTCCATGCCCTGCTCTTCGCTCACCAATATCAGCTCAGCCCCAAAGGCACGCATGCTTGCGCGGCGCTCTACGCTGAGATTATCCGGCATGATCAGAATCATGCGATAGCCCATAATCGCCGCCGCCATCGCCAACGCAATGCCAGTGTTGCCCGAGGTAGCCTCGACGAGGGTATCGCCAGGTTTGATATCACCGCGTGCTTGCGCGGCACGGATCATATTGACGGCGGGGCGGTCTTTGACCGATCCAGCCGGATTATCGCCTTCGAGCTTGGCGAGAATCACATTCCCGCGTTGCGTGGGCACCATGCGCTGGAGACGGACTAAGCGTGTTTCGCCAACGAGATCTTGCAGACAAGGAAAGCTCATCAAGACTCCTGTAATTGTGCGGTAAGGGCTGCACAGCAGCGACGGGTTTGTTCTGGATCTGCGTGCACATCACCCAGATGGCGTAGCCAAGTAAGCTGGCGCTTGGCCAATTGGCGCGTAGCGGCTTCGGACCGGGCAATCATCTCTTTCTCTGGAGCAATGCCCCGCAAGGTGTCGAGCACTTGGCGGTATCCAACGGCTCGCATCGACGGCAGTTCTGGGTCAAATTTTGGGTGCTGCCACAGCGCCATCACCTCATCGCGTAGCCCCCAGTCCAGCATCTGCGAGAAGCGCCGACTAATGGCCTCGTGCAAATGCGCGCGTTCGCGCGCTTGCAAACCCAGTGTGTCATAGCTCCAGGCTTGCGTAGCAGGGATGGCTTGCTCGGCATGCCATTGGCTGAGTGCTTTGCCGGTGCCCAGTGCCACCTCCAGAGCGCGCAACACCCGCTGCGGGTCCGTTACCGTAGAGCGCGGGTCATGCTGCGCGAGTTGCGCGCGCAAGGCTTCAATACCTTCTGACTCTAGCTGGGCTTGCAAAGTCTCGCGAATCGCTGGATCAACCGCCGGAATAGTCGCCAAGCCGTCTCGCAGTGCTTTGAAATACAACACCGTGCCCCCCACCAGCAGCGGCACCCGCTTGGCCTGGAGGCTGTGCTGAATCAGCGCTCGCGTATCTTGGACAAAACGGGCCGCGTTGTACGGCTCCCAGAAGTCGCAAATATCGATCAAATAATGCGGCGCCTGCGAGCGCTCGGCAAGGCTGGGCTTAGCGGTGCCAATATCCATGTCGCGATAGACCAAGACCGAATCCACACTGATGATATCAATGGGAAACTCTTGTGCGAGCTGCAAAGACAAGGCTGTTTTCCCCACGCCAGTGGGGCCTAAAATAACGGGAATGCGCAGCAGAGTCATGCCTCTATCGACCGCGCAAGAACAAACTATCGAGTGCTGTCATATCGAGCTTAATCCAGGTCGGGCGGCCATGATTGCACTGGTCAATACGTTCGGTGCGCTCCATATCTCGCAGCAAACGATCCATCTCGGCTAGCGTTAGCTGACGATTGGCTCGCACTGAGCCATGACAGGCCATGCTAGACAACA
>CAKZUS010000226.1 GCA_937921805.1 uncultured Granulosicoccaceae bacterium | reverse complement strand
TAAAGAGAAAGCCCCGTTACCAAAGCCGGGCGTGACGATTCACGTCTTTGTACAGGAGATAGCGAAACGCCCCCGGCCCGCCGGCATAACAAGCCTGCGGGCAAAAAGCACGCAGCCACATAAAGTCTCCGGCCTCGACCTCTACCCAATCTTGGTTGAGCCGGTAGACAGCCTTGCCTTCGAGCACGTAGAGACCGTGTTCCATCACATGCGTCTCGGCAAACGGAATCACCGCCCCTGGTGCAAAAGTTACGATATTGACGTGCATGTCGTGGCGCATATCCGCCGGATCCACAAAGCGCGTGGTCGCCCACTGCGGAGTATCGGGCATCGGCGTCGGCGCTACGGCTTGATCGCTAGTAAAAAAAGCCTCTGGCGGTGCAATGCCCGCCACCGATTCATAGGCTTTGCGCACCCAGTGGAAGCGCGCCGGCTCCGCACTACGGTTATAGAGCTGCCAGGCACTGTCCGGCGGCAGATAAGCATATCCCCCCGTCTCTAGCGTGTGCACCGCCCCGTCCAGCTCGACCTGCACCTGCCCCTCAACGACGAACAGCACTCCTTGAGCGCGCGCATCCAGCTCGGGCTTGTCGCTGCCGCCCCCGGGAAGCACCTCCACGATATATTGCGAAAAAGTCTCAGCAAAGCCCGATAGCGGACGCGCCAAGATCCACGCGCGGCTGTGCTCCCAAAACGGCAAAGCGCTGGTCACAATATCCCGCATCACCCCTTTGGGCAGCACGGCATAGGCCTCGGTGAACATGGCGCGATCGCTCAGCAGAGCGCTCTGCGGGGGCAGTCCCCCCACAGGGGAGTAGTACGGCTTGGTCAATGTCGGGCGACTCGGAAACAATTCACACTAGTGTATCGCTAGATGCGCAGACCTTGCTCATCAAAAAAGTGGGCGGCGTCACGCTCAAAGCGCATCGCCACCGCCTCGCCAACACGCAGCTCTATCTGACGCTGGCAACGCACTGTTAGCGAGCAGGTATCGCTCACCCGAATCACGGCAAACACATCACTGCCCAAATACTCGACCACGCTCACGTGACCACTGAGCATCGACTCGCTCTGGGCGCACAGCGCTAGCGACTCGGGGCGCACTCCTAAGGCGGTCGCGTTGGCCGGTGCCTCCAATACGGCGTGCTCGGCACAGTAAAACCTCCCATCCCGCACTGTGCCGTCGAGCAGGTTCATCTTGGGGGAGCCAATAAATTGCGCCACAAAGCGATTCGCTGGCCGCTCATACAGCTCGCGCGGGCTGCCGACTTGCTCAATCAGGCCCGATTGCAACACCACAATGCGGTCCGCCAGCGTCATCGCCTCGACCTGATCATGCGTCACATAAATCATGGTGCGCTGGAGCTGATGATGCAGCGTCGCCAGCTCGTGGCGCATCCCCACACGCAGCGAAGCATCGAGATTCGACAGCGGCTCATCAAAAAGAAACGCCGTCGGATCACGCACAATCGCGCGTCCAATGGCGACTCGCTGACGCTGTCCCCCGGAGAGGTCTCGGGGACGGCGATCCAACAAGGCTGAGAGCTGTAGAATGCGCGCGGCGTGCTCGACTTTTTCTCTGACGGTAGCGGCGTCGACGCCGGCCGTTTTGAGGCTAAAGCCCATGTTGGCGCGCACGTCCATGTGGGGATACAGTGCATAGGACTGAAAGACCATCGCCAGGCCTCGCCCCGATGGAGGCAGTGCGCTGACATCGCGATCTTCAATAAAAATCCTACCTCGACTGCTTTCTTCTAGACCGGCAATCAAACGCAGCAATGTCGATTTGCCGCAGCCAGAAGGCCCAACAAACACCACAAATTCCCCCGCGTTGATCTGCAGATCAACCCCTTTGATGACCGGTGTTTGGTCATACCATTTTTCAATGGCTTGTAATTGAATCGCGCCCATTATTTCGCTTCCAAAGCTTTGCCCGCCCAGGCCAGCCAGACCGCTGCCGTCCACGTAAAGTTCTCCCCCCCGGCCCCTTGTCCGCTCAGTGGGTCGAAGTACTCAAAGAATCCCTGCTCGCGGATCAATCGCGCGGTGTCGTGGTGGATACGCTCGGCCTGCGCCACATGCCCACATTCGTACAAACCCTGCCCCACGAGGCTGTTCACCACCGCCCAGGTCGGTCCTCGCCAGTAGCGCAAGGCATCAAAGCGCGAATCTGCCGGGTCAAGGCTCGGCAGAGCGTAATCGCAACGCGAGAGCAGCTTGTCCAGCGTCGCGAGTGAGGCGGGGGAGTCCACTGCGGCATACCAACACAGGAACGAAGCACAAGACCTGGAGCCGGTGCGCTCGCCAGTGCGCAAATCGAGGCTATCAAAGCACCCCAAGTCTTCGTTCCACAGGCTCTGGCACCCGCTTTCTAAGTGCGCAATCCATTGATCTTGCTCCGCCAGCGCTGCCGCCTCGATTGCGTTCGCGCTCTCGTTCGCGTTCTCGCTTTCGCTGTCATTGCTATTGCCGCCTTCAGGCCATAGCTGAGCACCAAGACTGCGTAAATCTCGACAGGCGCGCAACAAAGTAAACGTCATCGTGGGGTCGGCTACCCGAAACGGGCC
>CAKZUS010000225.1 GCA_937921805.1 uncultured Granulosicoccaceae bacterium | reverse complement strand
ACATAGAAAGCCAATTAATAGAGATAAAGACAGATATACTTTGGCAGAAGAGTATCTAACAGGTGATACGAAAGCGTTTTTCCAAGCATTTTTATTAGCGTTAAAAACAAAGACAAAAGGGCACCTGATGCGCCTGCGCCCAAGCCTGTAGCGCGGCGCTGTCATTGGCATAGGGGTCAATATGGTAGTGCAACACCCGAAACGAATGCGCTGCGTGCAGTGTGCTCAGCGCTTGCTCCAGCGGACCAGAACGAACCAGCAGCGGCTGCCCTAAGCCCGCCAAAGCCACGCGCAAGGACTGCAGGCTCTGCCCCACAAACGCTGCCTGCTGGGCACCAATAGCGCTGCGGCCGTGCACGTATAGCGGGATCAGCGGACCGCGTTGCGCCGCCTCCCACAAGGGCCGGTGGTCATGCACGCGCAGGTCATTGCCAAAAAGCACCACCGCCTTCACGCGCAGTGATACCGCCCAGCACGGTAGGCGCTCAGTCCCCGCATTCACAGCCTCCAAAATAGAGGCATTGAACCACAACTCTACGCTCTAGCGATAGCTCACCGATAACTCAGGGATTCAGCAATATGCTTTGCTTCGATGGCGGGGCTGCCCGCCAAATCCGCCAGAGTCCGGGCGACTCTCCGAACCCGATCAAAGCCGCGTGCTGACAGGTGTAGCGTTTTGACGGCCCGCTCCAGCAGCGTCCAGCTCGCGTCGTCGAGCACTGCGTGTTGCTCCAAAGCCTGACCGAGAAGCTTGGCATTGGTGCATTGTTGGCGCTGGTATTGATGTTGACGCGCTGCCGTCACGCGGGTGCGCACCGCCTCGCTCGATTCTCCTGGTTGGCTTTGGCGCAGCTCTTCGGCGCTGAGACGCGGCATCTGCACCCGCAAATCCAAGCGATCTAACAAAGGACCAGAAAGGCGCGACTGATAGCGCTCAATGGCCTGGACCGAACAACGGCAGCGTTTGCTGGGATCATTGGCGTAGCCACAGGGGCAAGGATTCATCGCCGCGACCAACTGCACATCGGCCGGAAAGCGGATATGCCCCGCAGCGCGCGAAATCAATACTGTTCCGGCTTCCAACGGTTCGCGCAACACGTCTAGTACTGCGCGCGGATACTCCGCCAACTCATCGAGAAACAACACCCCTGCGTGGGCCAGAGACACCTCGCCCGGACGCGGCTGGCTCCCCCCGCCAACCAGAGCCGCCGCCGAGATGGTGTGGTGCGGGCGACGAAAGGGCCGCCGCCCCGCGATTCTCGGGCCAATTGGGCTTTGCGCTACAGACGCCACTGCCGCACTCTGGCGACGCTCATCCAGCTCCATGGGTGGCATGATGCCGCCCAGGCGCTCAGCAAGTAGCGTCTTGCCGGTGCCCGGTGGTCCGGAGAACAGCAAATGATGACCGCCCGCCGCCGCGACCTCCAAAGCCCGCCGCGCCCGCGCCTGGCCTTTCACATCAGCCAAATCCAGGACGGCCTCCAGCGCCACGTCTGCCAAAGGTTCTACCGGCGTCGAGGCGGGAGATTCGGCGAGCAAATCGCTGAGTTTTTTCAAGGCGAACACGCGCTCGCAGCCCACCAACTTCGCTTCAGCGGCGTTGTAGGGAGCGAGCATCAGCCCTTGTTCTTGCTCGATCATCTCCAGCGCCACCGGCACTACCCCGCGCACGGGGCGCACGCTCGCATCCAGTGCCAACTCGCCCACGCACACCCAAGGCGCAACCCGCGCAGGCGGCAGCACCCCGCTGGCCACCAATATACCCAGCGCAATCGCCAAGTCAAAACGCCCACCATCTTTGGGCAGATCCGCCGGGGCCAAATTGACGATAATCCGCCCTGCTGGCACCGATGCCCCCATCGACACCAAAGCGCCGCGCACGCGCTCTTTCGCCTCGCGTACTGCCGCATCGGGCAGCCCTACAATAGTGAAACTGGGTAAGCCTCCTGCGACTTGCACTTCAACGGTGACCGGGATGCTGCGCACCCCTTGCACGGCGCGACTGGCGATACTCGCTAATGACACTCGGGCATCCTTGCTCGAAAAACCTCACCGCAGCGTAACAATACCGCAACGTCATACCGCGTTACCATGCAGCAAGTTTACCCCTGCTCGCCCCTACTGACATCGAGTGATCAAGTCCATGCTAGACTAGCCGCCTGCTGCAGAGGGGGCGGTGACAGAATGTCACTATATTTGCTTCTCTCTCCATGCTTTTTGTGCCGGTGTAGCTCAGTTGGTAGAGCGGTTCATTCGTAATGAAAAGGTCGGGGGTTCGACTCCTCTCTCCGGCACCATTTCTCCTCCCCCTTCTCTTTCCTCTAGTGGATCTGCCATCCTGCCCGCGCAGGGCCGTGCATATTCTCTCTGGTGCCGATATGCTGTGCGTTTTTCGCCCACAGAACACCACTATGCACCGCTACGCCGTCGTCGGTCATCCTATCGCCCACAGTCGCTCGCCGGATATCCATCGGCACTTTGCTCAGGCCACCGCACAAGCACTGGAATACGAGCGCCTGCTCGCCCCGCTAGAGGGCTTTGCAGCAGTGGCAAACGAGTTTTTCCAAGGCGGCGGCAACGGTCTGAATATCACCGCTCCATTTAAAGCCGATGCCCTGGCTTTTGCCGATGAGGCCAGCGCCGACGCCAGTGCAGCGAATGCCGCGAATACTCTGATGCGATGCGATGATGGCCGCTTCTATGCCGACAACACCGATGGGCGCGGTCTGCTACGCGACCTCACTCACAACCTGGGCCTCGCGCTGCAAGGTCAACGCATATTGCTGCTCGGTGCAGGGGGTGCGGCACGAGGCGTGTTGCGCCCCTTGCTCGCCGCCGCCCCCGCGCAAGTCTGGATCGCCAATCGCAGCGTCGAGCGAGCGCAAGCGCTAGCAGAGTCTGTTTCATCGGGGGGGGCATCGGAGGTGCAGGCAAGCGGCTGGGACGGCGTGCCTGTAGCACCCTGGGATGTAGTGATTAACGCTACTTCCGCAGGCTTACAGGGCGAAGTGCCCCCCTTAGCAGCAGGGCTAACGCTCGGTTTTGGCTACGATATGCTCTACAGCCACGACACGACTGCTTTTCAGGGCTGGGTGCGCGAACGCGGCGCAGAATGCGCCGATGGTTGGGGTATGCTGGTCGAGCAGGCGGCGGAGTCGTTTGCCCTATGGTGTGGCCTACGCCCCGACACCACGGCCCTGCTGGCTCAACATCCCTGAGGATTCTATGACGCATCTTGATCTGTCTTTCGTTCGCGACCAATTCCCCGCCTTTGCCGAACCCAGCCTGCAAGGGCAAGTGCACTGCGAAAATGCAGGCGGGTCTTACGCCTGTGTACAAGTCATCGAACGCCTCAACCGCTATTACCGCCAGCGCAAAGTCCAGCCCTACCACCCCTTCGCCGCCGCCATTACAGCGGGTGAGGAGATGGACAGTGCTTATCCCCGGCTCGCCGCCTATCTTGGGGTGGACGCTGAGGCCGTGCACTTAGGGCCATCTACGTCACAAAACACCGCCATGCTCGCACAGGCGTTTGCCGCTGATCTGCAAGCCGGTGACGAGGTGATTGTGACCAACCAAGACCACGAAGCCAATAACGGCGTGTGGCGTCGCATGGCCGAGCGCCATCAATGCAGAGTGCGCGAATGGCAGGTCGACCCTGATACAGGACAGTTGTCTCTCGATGATTTTGTCGCGCTAGTCAACGACAAGACCAAACTCGTCGCCGTCTGCCATTGCAGCAATATCGTAGGCGAGATCAACCCTATCCAAGACGTCTGCCGCATCGCCCGTGAAGCCGGGGCCTGGAGTGTGATCGACGGTGTATCGCTGGCCCCACACGGCATGCCCAACGTCGCCGATCTGGGCGCCGATGCCTATCTCTTCTCGCTCTATAAAGTCTTCGGGCCACACCAGGGCGTGATGGTCTTGCGCCAAGCACTCGATACCTATTTAGGCAATCAGGGGCATTTTTTCAACGAACACGCCACGCATAAACGTTTTGTCCCCGCTGGACCAGACCATGCCCAAGTCGCCGCCAGCAACGGCGTCTGCGACTACTTTGATGCACTAGATACCCACCACTTTCCCGATGCCACGCCCCACGAGCGCCCGGCACGAGTCAGGGCCTTGTGCAACGCCGCAGAGCAAGCGCGCTTAGCGCCACTGTTGGACTACCTACACCACCGCGATGATATACGCCTGCTTGGACCAGCTCAGAATCGTGTTCCCACCGTATCGTTTGTCAGCCGCCGCCATGACCCCTTATCGCTTGCCCGCGCACTCGCCACCCACGGCGTCATGTCTGGCGCTGGGCACTTCTACGCCTACCGACTTATCAGAGCTTTGGGCGAATCCACCGACACAGGCGCCTTGCGTTTATCACTCGTGCACTACACCAGCGCAGCAGAAGTAGAGCAAGTACTGCAGGCATTGGACACAGTGTTGTAAGTTTTTGGATACATCGCCGGTCTTATACACAAGCTTATATCAACAAGAACAACACTATGTGCTCCACAGCAACCGGCCACCAGCTCAGCATCCCCACACGCCCTAAGCATCGCTATGACACCACCGTGTTTGGAAAAAAGACGGAAACCAAGTCTTCGACGGTGTTCGGTCAGCGTCAAAACACGACAAAGGCCTCAAAGCGCTGAAGCCAGCTCCTTTGGGTGACTCTATTGCGGAGCCTGAAAAACTAAGTATTTGATTTTTATACCCGATGAATTCGGAAATGCCGCATTCATTTAAATAACCTGAAATTTTGGATTAAGCAGTCGCGCCAAATCCTCAGCATGAGCTGCATGATTATC
>CAKZUS010000224.1 GCA_937921805.1 uncultured Granulosicoccaceae bacterium | reverse complement strand
TTCCCACCGGATCCAAATCATGCCAAACCTCTACGCCCTGGGCTCTCTCACGCCAGACATTGCCGCCGATTGTTGGATCGCGCCCGATGCGCGCGTCATCGGACAGGCGCGGCTCAGCGAAGGCGTATCGATCTGGTGGGGAGCAATCATTCGGGCCGATAACGAGCCGATTGAGATCGGCTATGGCAGCAACCTGCAAGAGCACGTCGTCTGCCACGTCGACCCTGGGTTTGCGTTGCACATTGGTGCGCACTGCACCATCGGGCACAAAGCGATGCTGCACGGCTGCCATATCGGCGATGGGAGCCTCATCGGCATGGGCGCCACCGTCCTCAACGGCGCGCGCATCGGCAAGCACTGCCTGATTGGCGCTGGGGCGCTGGTGCCCGAAGGCGCGGTCATCCCTGACGCTAGCCTGGTTATCGGCGTACCAGGGCGCGTCAAACGCCCTCTCACCGAGGCACAAGTCGCGGCGCTACAGCGCTCAGCCGCAACCTATCGGCACAATAAAGAGCGCTTCAGAACCCAGCTCCAAGCGCTGAACTAAGCCGCGCGTAGATACTGCGCAAGGCCCTCGCGATAACGCCCTTGGCGCCACAGGCAATAGCAGGCCAAGCGGTACTCAAACGCCGCTTGCGCCCGCTCCCACTGCCCCCGAATCGGCAGCCACGCCGCATACGCCTCCAACAGCGGCTGCGCACTTGGCAGCACGGGCGCCGCATACGCCATGCGCATCAGTGGCGAGGCCCAACACGCCAGATCTTCCAGTGGATCACCGATGGCCGCGCTCTGCCAGTCGATCAGCAACGCCTGCTCTCCTCCAACCCAGTTCAACGGATGCGGATCGCGATGCGTCAACGCCGCCAGACGCGGGGAGTACGCAGCGGGGGCCATCGACTCAAGCTGACGCCGCGCCGCACTCTCTGGGCAACGCTGGAGCAGCGCCCGCGCCTGGGCTACCCAATCAACGCCACGCCGCGCACGCTGACGAGTCAGGGTCTGGTGCACCGCCGCCAAGGTCGCACTCACTTGATCTAGCCCGACGGCGCGCGGCGGATAATACGGCATCGCCAGCCAATCACCACAATGCGCCAACAGCGGCGGCGCCATCGGCAGGCAGCGCATGGCCCGGCGCTCACGCCCAATGCTGTTCGCAAACAAAGGATTGCGCCAGTGCCGATGCATCACCCGCTTGAGCACCAGCCCCTGCGCAGAGAGCGCCGCATCTGACTCCACCCGCCAGACTCGATTGCTGTGCGCGCCCTCTAGCGGCTGCGCCCGCCAAGATTGCCCGCCAAGCTGGCGTATGATGCGCCCTATCGAGACGGTTTCTTCTGGCGACATATGCAGCGAACCCCCACTACACCGGCACTGCGCCGGGGCTGGACAACTGGAGCCTGCGCGACCGCCGCCACAGCGGCAGCGTGGAGGGCGTGGCTGAGCCAGGGAGACTGGCCCAATCCGGTCGAAATTCTCCTCCCGCGCGGCGAAAAAGTCCGCTTTGCCTTGGCGGCCTACGAACTCTGTGCAGAGTATGCCAGCGCGACGATAGAAAAAGATGCGGGAGACGACCCCGATGTGACCCACGGCGCACTCATCCGCGCCACCGTGCGCCCCAACCACAAGGCAGGAGTGCGATTTTTTGCGGGCGAAGGCGTCGGCACCGTCACCCTGCCGGGTCTGCCCATTGCCGTGGGTGAGCCAGCCATCAATCCCGTTCCGCGCCAGATGATGCGCGACGCCGTGACCAGCCTTGCAGAGCAATACCACCGACCCGCCGATGTTGATATCAGCATTTCGGTCATCAACGGCGAGGCGCTCGCCACCAAAACCTGGAACGCGCGCCTGGGCATTCTCGGTGGACTGTCGATCTTGGGCACCACCGGCATCGTTCGCCCCTTCTCCTGCTCGGCATGGATTCACTCCATTCATCGCGGCATCGATGTCGCCGTCGCGACCCAGCGCCCCCACGTCGCGGGCTGCACTGGCGCCACCTCCGAGCGCGTGGTCCAGGGCCGCTATGGCCTCCTCGACTCCGACATGCTCGATATGGGCGACTTCGTTGGCGGTCTGCTCAAATACCTCCGCCAACACCCTGTCCCGCGCATGACCATCGGCGGCGGGTTTGGCAAACTCTGCAAGCTCGCACAAGGGCACTTCGACTTGCACTCCAAACGCTCTCAGGTCGATTTTGACGACCTCAGCGCCCGCGTCGCTGCGCTAGGCGGCGAGCCGACTCTCGTGCAAGCCTGCCAAACGGCCAACACCGCGCTGGAAGTGCTCACCCACTGCGAGGCCCAGCAGCTAGCCATTGCCCACGCCATCGCCGTCGCCGCACAGCAACAGGCCCAACACTTCGTCGGCAGCGCCACCCGCATCGACGTTGCCGTCATCAGCCGCGATGGGCGCTGGCTCGCCCACAGCGACGCTCCCCACGACGGCTAGGCACATCATGCGCATATTACTACTGGGCGGCACCCGCCTAGCCCGCCGCTGGGCACAGAAACTCACCCAACACGAAGTCATCTACAGCCTCGCTGGGGTCACACACAAGCCACTGATCCCCCCCGGCGTCACACTTCGCCAGGGCGGATTCGGCGGCGTAGACGGCCTGAGCGATTATCTCCAAACAATGGACATCGACTGGCTTATCGACGCCACCCACCCCCACGCCCAACAAATCAGCGCCAACGCCGCCGCAGCCTGCCAACGCAGCCACAAGCGCTATCACCAGGCCCGCCC
>CAKZUS010000223.1 GCA_937921805.1 uncultured Granulosicoccaceae bacterium | reverse complement strand
GCTCGGGTATCGCGCTGTAGTGCTGCACCAAAGCGGCGCCGATGCCGCCACTGGCGCCGATGATTACGACTCTCATGACAAAGACTTCAGGGCATCGAGTGCGCGCGCACGGGCGGCGCTGTGCTCGACAATCGGGCGGGGGTAGGTTGATCCCAGCTCGACCTGGGCCATGCGCAATGTGGCCTCGGGGGCGCTCCAGGGGCTGGCTAAATACTGCGCTGGCAGGCGGCGTAGCTCTGGGACAAAACGGCGGATATAGTCGCCCTCAGTATCGAATTTTTGCGCCTGAATAATGGGGTTGAAAATCCGAAAATACGGCGCCGCATCGGCGCCGCATCCCGCCACCCACTGCCAGCTGGCAGTGTTGGCGGCAATATCGGCGTCGAGTAAGGTCTCCCAGAACCAGCGCATGCCTTCGCGCCAGTCAATCAGCAGGTGTTTGACCAAAAAGCTCGCCGCAATCATACGACTGCGGTTGTGCATGATGCCCGTCTGCCACAGCTCGCGCATGGCGGCATCGACCATCGGGTAGCCCGTCTGGCCGCGTTGCCATGCTTGGATCAAGGGGCGGTTGGTGGCGTCTTCGCCGCCCCAAGGGAAGTCGCGAAACTTGGCATTGAGCTCTTCAGTGAGCAGCTGCGGGAAGTGATACAGCAAATAGTACGAGAACTCCCGCCAGCCGACTTCGCTGAGGAACTTCTCCCGATCTTTCGCAGAGACATCGGCGCCCTGGAGGGCATACCAAATCTGGTGGGGGCTAATATCGCCGCACTGCAGGTGCGCCGACAAACACGAGGTAGCGGCGGCGCTGGGCTGATCGCGCTGCGCGGCATAGCGCGATATAGCGCCGTTGATAAAGCGCTGTAGGCATTCTTGGGCGCCTTCTTCACCGGGCACACCTACAAAGTTTGCGGCCCAATTGGGTTGGCTCGGCAGCAGGTTGAGTTCTTCGAGCGACAGGCTGCGAAAGCCTTTATTCTCGTTTTCGCTCTGGGCGTCGTTTTCGCCGCTATTACTGTGGCTGGGCAAGGGCGCGCTGGGAATAACATCGGGGCAGGGCAGCACCGCACGCGGTGCGTCCTGGCGCAAGGCGGCCTTCCAATACGGGGTGAAGACCCGAAAAGGCGCGCCAGACTGGTTGTAGAGGGTCCAGGGTTCGTGCAGTAGACGCGCGTTGAAACTCTGCGCCTGCACGCCTTGCGCGCGCAGCTGGGTCTTGAGTTCGGCGTCGGCGGCGATCTGTGCTGGCGCATAACGCCGCGACCAATACACCGTGTCGGCGCCGCTGGCTTGCACCAGGGCGTGCACTTGCTGCAGCGCATCGCCGCGCAGTATGCACAGCTGCGAGCCACGCTGTTGCAGGCTCCGCTGCAGCGCCGCCAGCGAATGATGCAGCCACCATGCGCGCGCGCTCGGCGTTTGCTCGTCGTGGAGATAGACGCACAGCAGCGGCTGGCCCGTGTCGCAGGCGGCACTGAGTGCGGGGTGGTCGCTCAAGCGAAGATCTTCGCGAAACAGGACAATACAAGGATTCATAAATCATTCACTCTTAGTGCAACACAAGCCTGGGCCGACTGACTCAGGCGACGCTCAATCTTATTTTTATTCTCGTTCTCATTCTCGTCCCCATTCTCTCTCTATCTTTCTACTCAAGACAGCGCGCCCTCTATGGATATCAGTATTAAACACCTTCAAGCCCTGGTCTGGGTGGCAGACATGGGCAGCTTTCGCCGTGCGGCCGAGCGATTGCACACAACCCAGCCCAATGTCTCGACTCGTATCGCCGTGTTGGAGTCGCGTGTGGGGCAGCGTTTGATGGAGCGCGATGCGGGGTCGGTGCGCCTCACTCCCAAGGGTACGGAGCTGCTAGCGCAGGCGCGCAAGGTCTTGCGTGCTTTGGATGAGTTCGCCGAAGCGGCGCAGGCTTCTAGCCTGCCAGGGGGCGTGTTGCGCTTGGGGGTGACGGAGCTGGTCGCGCGGCTCTGGCTGAAAAATTTTGTCAAAATCATGCGCGAGCGCTTTGGGCATATTTCCCTGGAGCTGACGGTGGACTTATCCAGCGTGCTGGACGCCGAACTGTCGCGGCATGCCCTGGATCTGGCGGTGCACAATGGGCCGTTTCGCCATGCGGTGAATGGCGTGGTGGATCTGGCGAGCTATCCGTTTGCCTGGGTTGCCGCCCCGGCGCTGGGCCTCGATATCTTGCGCAGCGATGCCCCGTATTCTTTGTTTTTGCCCGCGCGCAGCACCGCGCCCTATGAGCAAATCGCGGCTCACTGCGCCACCTCGCTCCGCCCTGCGCGACTCGTGCCATCAAGTAGCGTAGAGGTCGTGCTACAAATGGCCTGCGAGGCCATGGGCGTAGCGCTGGTGCCGCGCGCGATGGCCCAAGACGCCCTGCTGGCAGGGCGCTTGATAGAGCTAGACTACCCCTGGTTGCCCGCGCCCTTGGTGTTTCAGGCCCGATTTCATGCGCAGCAGTCTATCTCTGCTGTTGCCGCCGCCGCTACGCTGGCAGCGCAATGCGCCGCCGAGTGGTCGGAGCAGCGTGCTGCTGCTGATGGCGATGGCGTAAGTGCCTCTGGCGCTGAGGAGCGATAAGGGGAGCATCCAGCGCATTAGCGAGGCTGGAGCTGCTCTGCCATAGCGCGGATACGAGAGAGCGCATCGCGCAGGCGCTCGTCGGCGCAGGCGGTGGAGATGCGAAAATGCCCTGCTGTCTCGTAGGTGCTACCCGGTACGGCGGCGACGCCGTGGCGCTCTAACAGAGCGGTAGCGACCGCCGTGTCATCGGGCAGGGCGTCGCTCAGCCATGCCTGACAATTGATCAGTGCGTAGAACGCGCCGTCGGGGCGTACTAGGCTCAAGCCAGGGGTGTCAGCGATGGCTTGCATCACGATATCGCGGCGGTGTTGGAAGGCCCGGCAAAAGTCCTCTACGCCGTGCTGTGGGCCATTGAGCGCCGCCGCGGCGGCAGCTTGGGCGATAGAGCAGGCGCCGGAGGAAATCTGCGACTGTACGGTAACCATCGCTTTGATCAGCCAGGCCGGGCCAGCGCCGTAGCCAATGCGCCAGCCGGTCATGGCGTAGGCTTTGGAGACGCCGTTGACGGTGAAGATACGCTCGCCTAAGGCCGGACAGGCGCTGGCGAATGCGCAGAAGTCACTGAAAACAATATGCTCGTAAATCTCATCCGCCAGGATCATCACGTGGGGGTGGCGCGCGAGCACTTCTCCCAGGGCCTGCAGCTCTTGGCGCGTGTAGGTCACGCCAGCGGGATTGGAGGGGGAGTTGAGCAGTAGCCAGCGGGTCGAAGGGGTGATCGCGGCTTCTAGCTCGTGCGGCTGCAGGCGCAGATTTTGGGCCGGTTGGATGACGCGGCGCTGCGCGCCGAGTAATGCCAGGATATTGCGATAGCTATCAAAATAAGGCGCTACAAGCAGCACTTCGTCGTCTTGTTCCAGCGTGGCCATCAGCGCGGCAAAAATCACTTGCTTGGCGCCGTTGCTAACAATGATCTGATCCAGGCCAAAGTCGAGCTGGTTGTCGCGCGCGAACTTGTCTTGCACGGCCTGTCGTAGGGCCAGCGTGCCGACGGTGGGGGGGTAGCGTGTTTGTCCCGCGACAGCCGCCTGATGGGCGGCCTCGATGATATGCGCCGGGGTGTCGAAATCCGGCTCGCCTAACCCCAGGTCGAGTACGTCTTGCCCTGCAGCGCGCAGGGCTTTGGCGCGCTCGGAGAGCATCGCCGACGCGGAGGCCTTAACGCCAGCGAGGCGCGCGATGGGCCTCATATAACGGCCTTCTCGATATAGGGACGCCCGTCTACGATGCGCTGGTAGTGGAAGGGGGTCATGTCGAGACTGCGGTATTCGCCATAGGTGAGGAACTCGGCAGTACCGCGCCCCATAGCGGGTGACTGCTGCAGGCCATGCCCCGAAAATCCATTGAGGAAAATAAAGTTCTCGACCTCGGGATGGGGGCCCATGATGGCGTTGTGATCAAAGACGTTATAGGCATAGTGCCCGGCCCATTCGTGGGTGACCTTAATCGCTTCGAACTGGGGAATGCGCGTCGCCAAAATCGGCCATACATGCTGCTCCCACAGCGAGTAATCCATCGCGAAATCATCATAATCGACTGCCGGATCTATATCGCTATGTCCGCCGCATTGATACGTACCGCCGCCGTTCTCGCGCACGTGGACGCCAGAGGGGTCGATGGTCAGTGGCAGGTCTCTGTCGAGGGGTTTCTCGGCAGAAAAGACCCAGGAATAGCGCTTGCGTGGCTCCACAGGGATATCTAGCCCCGCCATGCGGGCCGTGCGTGCGCCACGCGGCCCCGAGGCATTGACGAGCTGGCCGCAAGCGATGACTTCGCCGCTGGCGAGCGTCACGCTGTCAACGCGGTTGCCAGCTGAGTTTTTTTGCATCGCGACGACTTCGTTGGAGACGTACTCCACGCCGCGCTCGCGCGAGCTTCTGCGCCACCAGTCGAAGACGGCGGTGCCATCCCAATAGCCCTCGTCTACGAGGTTGATACTGCCCAGCACGATGTCATCGACGTTGTAGAAGGGGTAGTGTTGCAGGATCTGCTCGGGCGTCATCAACTGGGTGGCGGCTCCGGCGGCGTGCTGTACGGCTTGGTTGTCGCGCAGCACTTGGGCGAAGTCGGGATTATCGGCCAGATACATATAGCCAAAGCTGCGAATGCCCAGCTCGGGGACGCGCTCATCGCCGCCCATATAGGTGCGCAGATTCTTGACAAAATCGGCCGCAAACTGCGAGATGCGGATGTTTAGCTCGCCGCTGAACTGCTGGCGCATGCAGGAGTTGGTGTGCGTGGTGGAGCATTTCTCGTAGCTGGGGTCGCGCTCGACCACGAGTACTGACCCAGTGAAGTCGGGGTTGTCGCTCAGGAACCAAGCCGTTGAAGACCCCATCATGGCGCCGCCGACGATAACAACGTCGTAGTGAGACTGCGTTGGAGTAGAGTGCATGATTAATCTCCTTGGTGTGCGGCGTCGAGGTCCGCTTCAGTGAAGCCATGATGGCGCATCGCGTACTCGGGCGAAATATATCCGAGCTGTAGATCGCGCCGAATGGCGGCAGGGTCGCGCCGCTCGGGGGCGCCATAGCCCGCGCCACCTGGAAAGGCCATCACGACGCGACGACCGTGGGGCACAAACTGCTTGCCCTTGCCGCGCATGGCCGTGCCGTCGTCTTGGGCAATAGTGGTCGCGCCGCCTTCGAGGCCGCCACGGCGTCCGCGCGCGGGGTGATCGACGCGATCAAACATGGCTTGGATATCGAACTCGTGGCCGTCGCGCACGCCGACCTCCATATATTGGCCCAATCCGCCGCGAAACTGTCCTGCTCCCCCGCTATCGGGGCGTAGCTCTTTGCGCCAGATAATCACGGGGCCGACCTGTTCGGTCGCCTCGACGGGCATGGTCATCACGCCAGAAGGAAAAGCCGTGGCGCTCATGCCGTCGAGCGTGGGACGCGCGCCGGAGCCGCCAGAATTGAAGGTCAGCACTTCGGCGCGGCGGGCGTGCTCGGGCGCTTGGGCGTCGGTGCGCGGGCGCACTGAGAGCTGGAAGTTGCACAGGCATCCGGCGCCTTCGGCGGGCACGGTATGTGGCAGCAACTGGTCCAGCGCGTTGTACACCGTATCGGGCACCATATGTCCAATGACGTGACGCAAGGCGACGGGCGCGGGATGTAGCGCGTTGACAATGCTGTTCTCGGGGGCGCTGAGGGTAAAGGGCGCGAGAGAAGCAGCGTTGTTGGGAATCTCGGGCGCGATGGCGCATTTGAGCGCATAGCAGGCATAGGCCTTGGTATAGACCAGCGGGACGTTGATGCCCTTTTTGTCGAGACCCGAGGTGCCGCTCCAGTCGCAGTGCACGCGGTCTTGCTCAATCGAGACGCGCACGTGTAGGTCAATCGGGGCGGAGTAGCCGTCGATGCGCAGGTGCCCGTCTGCCGCGCCGCGCTCGAGGGCATTGATGCGCTCTAGGGTGGCGGTGCGCGAGCGGCTCAGAATAAATTCCGACACACCGTCGAGATCGGTTAGCGCAAACTCGGCGATCATTTCCGCCAAACGCCGTTGGCCGATGTCGTTGCAGGTGGCGAGGGCGTAG
>CAKZUS010000222.1 GCA_937921805.1 uncultured Granulosicoccaceae bacterium | reverse complement strand
GGGCCGCGTTGTGCATCCACGCGTCTAGCGCTTGAATCTGCTGCTCGCTGAGGCGCAGCCCTAAGCGGGTACGCCGCCACACGACATCGTGCGCGCAGCGGGCAAACTCGCTTTGCATCAGCCAACGCACTTCGCGCTCGCACAGCGTGGCGCCAAAGTCTTGTCCCAGATCCGCTTGGGTCTGGGCATCGCCTAGCCACACCCGCGCTTCGGTGCCGTAGGCACGCACCAAGCGCCGCGCCCAGAGGGCATCCAAGAACGCGTAGTCTCGGGCCAAGTCCGCCACGAGCGTATCGAAGTCGGCGACGGCAAAGTCACCGCCCGGCAGGCTCGCTTCGGCAGTCCAGGACTCACCGAGCGAGACAAAGGGGGCAAGCTTTTCCAGCGCGTGTTCGGCCAGCTTGCGGTAGGTGGTGATTTTGCCGCCAAAGACGCTCAATAGTGGCGCGCCGACCGCATCGACACTCAGCACATAGTCGCGCGTCGCAGCGCTGGCAGAACTGGCGCCGTCGTCATACAGCGGACGCACTCCGGAGTAGGTCCACACCACGTCCTCGGCGCTCACAGGGCGCTGGAAATACTGCGATGCAAAACGGCATAGGTAGTCGCGTTCTTCGTCGCTACACTCGGGGGCTTTATCGGGCGAATCGTGGTCGACGTCAGTGGTGCCGATGAGCGTAAAGTCGTTTTCGTAGGGAATGGCGAAAATAATGCGCCCGTCCGTGCCTTGAAAGAAATAGCACTGATCGTGTTCGTACAGGCGTTTGGTGACAATATGACTGCCGCGCACCAAACGTACGTTTTCTGTGGTCTGCACGGGGAGTGTGTGGGCCAGTAATTGCCCCACCCACGGCCCCGCCGCATTGACCAATACCCGCGCGAGGTGCTCAGTCTCGCCCTGTTGATCGGCAACGCGGATGCGCCACAGGCCTTCTGTACGCTCGGCGGCGACGACCCGGCTTTGGGTGAGGATTGTCGCACCTCGGGCCTGCGCATCGCGTGCATTGAGCACAACGAGGCGCGAGTCTTCAATCCAGCAGTCCGAATACTCGTAGGCCAACGCATAGTGGTCTTGGAGCGCGGCACCAGCGGGGTCACTGCGCAGGTCAAGTGTACGCGTGCCTGGCAGGATATCGCGCCCGCCTAGGTGGTCGTACAAAAACAAGCCCAGCCGGATCAGCCACGCAGGCCGCCGACCGCGCAACCACGGCATGAAAATGTTAACGAGCCGCGTGGTGGGGGTATTGCTCTCAAAGCGCATGCCCTTAAAGTAGGGGAGCACAAAGCGCATCGGCCAACTGATATGCGGCATCGCGCGTAGCAAGCGTTCGCGCTCAATCAGTGCCTCGCGCACCAAGCGAAATTCGAAATATTCGAGATAGCGCAAGCCGCCGTGGAACAGTTTAGTCGAGGCAGAAGAGGTGGCCGAACCCAGGTCGTTTTGCTCTGCTAGCGTCACGCTCAGCCCGCGCCCTGCCGCGTCACGAGCGATACCGCAGCCATTAACGCCCCCTCCTATAACGAATAGATCCACCGGTGCGTGTTCAGTCACCAACTCAGTTCCCCCAACAAATTAAGGCATTACAGCACAGCTATCCTACTACGTCAGCTTGCTGCGCCAGACTCATCGTGCCTAGCCTACGGGCACTCAGTACGGGCACTCAGCCTATGGGCGCCAGCCCCACAGCGCGTCGTCCCGCGTCGGTCTTGAGGCTAAAGTCTCCACCCGCGTACTCCAGGCCCGCATCGGTACACAAAAATTCAATCGCCTTAGCGACCCACTCGGGGGGAATGTGGACGTTCGGGTCAAGGCGACTGACGGCATTAATGCGGCTGTCTTTGATCGCCACTTGCATCGCAGTCGCGACCGTCCCCGGAGACAGCCCCACCACGCGCACCCCTTGCCCACGTAGCTCCACATCAGCGCAGCGCGTCAAGGACAATAAACCCGCTTTCGAAGCGCAGTAGTGCGACCAGCCCTCTAGCGCACTGCTCGCGGCACCCGAAGAGATATTGATGACCAGGCCCTTGCCTTGAGCCTGCATCAGTGGCGCTACGCTACGCAATGTGTTGTACGCGCCTTTGAGATTGACATCAATGACGCGGCCCCAGTCTTCGCAACTGATATCCGTCAATCGACCAATGGGGTCAATCAGACCGGCGTTGTTCACCAGCACATCGATGCGACCGAATCGCGCCTGGGCTTGAGCGATGGCGCCGCGCACCGCGTCAGCATCGGCCACATCAAGCGACAGCGGCAGCACCTCGGCGTCGAGACTCTGCGCCAAAGCACTCAAATCGCTGCGCGCCGCTAGCACTAATTGCCAGTCACCACGCTGCGCAAAATGCCGCGCGGTGGCTTCGCCAATGCCGCGACTGGCGCCGGTGATGAGTATGACTTTCTTCATTAAAATTCCCCCAAAATTCGCCATGTTTTCGACCTTGCGACATTGTACTGCCTTGCTCCCGTCGTCTTGTGCGCAGAGTCCGTATAATTGGCCTTATCTCTCTTTAAACTATTGCGAGCCAAGCTATGTCGCTACAAGCAACCATCGAAGCCGCCTTCGAAGTGCGCGAAACTCTGACCCCAAGCAGCGCCAGCCCCGAAGTGCGCGAGGCGGTCGACGAGACACTCGCCCAACTCGACGCCGGCACCCTGCGCGTCGCTGAGCCATTGGGCGATGGCCAGTGGCAGGTCAACCAGTGGGCCAAAAAGGCCGTGCTTCTGTCTTTCCGCCTGCATGATAATGATGTCATCACCGCCGGTGGGGCAACGCAGTACTACGACAAAGTCCCCGCCAAATTTTCTCACTGGAGCCGCGAGCAGTTCGCCGAATCGGGGATTCGTGTCGTGCCTCCCGCGATGGCGCGCCGCGGCGCCTACATTGCACCCAATACGGTGTTAATGCCGTCGTACGTCAATATCGGTGCCTTTGTTGACAGCGGCACCATGGTGGACACCTGGGCCACAGTGGGCTCTTGTGCGCAGATTGGCAAAAACGTCCATCTCTCGGGCGGCGTCGGTATTGGAGGGGTTCTGGAGCCGCTGCAAGCCAACCCGACGATCATCGAAGATAATTGCTTTGTCGGCGCGCGCTCTGAAGTCGTCGAAGGCGTGATCGTCGAGGCCGGTTCCGTGATCTCCATGGGGGTGTACATTGGTCAAAGCACGCGCATCTATGACCGAGAAAAAGACGAAGTGCTGTACGGGCGCGTCCCCGCAGGATCAGTCGTGGTCTCGGGCAACCTCCCCAGCGCCGACGGGCGCTATAGCCTCTACTGCGCCGTGATCGTCAAGCGCGTGGACGAGAAAACCCGCGCCAAAGTCGGCATCAATGCCCTGCTACGGTCTGTCGAATGAATGTTCGCCACATCACGAATGACGCCGGTGTAGTACGCGGATATTCGCTACTCAAGCAGCTACGCCCCAGCCACGATGATGCGCAGTTCCACGAGCAGCTACTGCGCCAGCTCGATACGGGCTATTGCTTGTTGGCCATCGCCGACGACGATTATGTCTATGCCATAGTGGGCTACCGCTGGTGCGAGAACCTCGCACGGGGGCGGTATATCTTCATCGAGGATTTTGTCGTCGATGAAGCGGTACGCAATGGCGGTCACGGTGAGCAGCTTTTTGATGCGCTAGTGGAACTTGCCGATGAACACGGCTATGGTTCAGTGGAGTTAGACGTCGGGATCCAGCGCCAAGACGCGCTGCGCTTTTATTTGAACCAACGCATGGTCACCAGTGCCTTTCACTTGGCACTCGAACTGACCCCTCCGGAAGTGTAAGCTATGACATGGACGCTATACGGCATTCCCCATTGCGACACAGTGCGCAAGGCACGCCGATTTGTTGAACAGCTCGGCGTCAACGCTGAGTTCGTGAATTTTCGCGCGCACCCTCTCAGTGCCGATACCATCGCCTCCTGGGTAGAGACGGTGGGTTTTGATGCCCTGCTCAACCGGCGCAGCACCACCTGGCGCAGCCTGAGCGAGAGCCAGCAGTCGCTGGGCGAGGCGGAGATGATTGGCTTGATGTGTGCCCAGCCCACGCTTATCAAGCGCCCCGTGCTCTGTCGCGACGGTGGGGCGCTGCTATGCGGGTTTGACGAGGCGCGCTGGCGTGAGGCCTTTGGTCGCTAGCGCGGCTCCACTGCGGGTGGTCTGGGTCACACACGGTGACCCTACGCCCTTGTTTCCCCTCTTTACACATCCCGACTGCCGCGTGGTCGCCGTGGTGCGTTGTTACTTCAACGTGCCCTACTCTTGGCGCCTGATAGCTCACATGCGACGCCACTGGCGCTACGCAGGGCGCACGCCGCTTCAGCGCGCGGCGCAGATAGCAGGAGCCGCCTTTGCGGAGTTAGACTGGCCCGCGCCGGGCCAACTCGCCGCCCTGCTGGACTATCATCGCGCCGATCTGCTGATTTCTTATATGGCGCCGATACTGCCGCCCGAGGTGTTTGCGCTGCCGCGCCTGGGCAGCATCAATCTCCACCCCTCGATACTTCCCGCCTATCCCGGCGCTTGCCCGCTGTTTTGGCAGATTCACGACGGCATTGACCAACGCGGCGGCTGCACCATCCACCGCATTGATGCCGGTATTGATACCGGCGAGATACTGGTACAACGCCACGGCGAGATCTTAGCGGGCCAGCCGATGCGCACTATCGAGCGCCATCTGCTGCAGCGCGCCGGCTGGCCAGCGCTGGAGCGTGCGTTGCACTACCTCCAGCGCGACGAAACCCCGCCTCCTAGCGAGCGCTTGCCCGTCGCCGCGACCGCCTACGCGCGCAAGATCAACCGCACGGATTGGCGCACTCATGCGGCCCCCGACTTAGACACCCAGCGCTGGCGCGATTTGCAGGCCTATTTTGACTAGGCCTGCTTCCAGACTCGCTCCGGGCTAGGCAAACAGCCAAGGCTGACTAGCACGATGCTTGGCCTCAAAGGCCTTGATCGCGTCGCTGTGTTGTAGCGTCAAGCCGATATCATCTAAGCCATTGAGCAGGCAATAACGACGAAAAGCATCGACATCAAAAGCGATGCGCTCTCCATCGGGCAACGTAATGTGCTGCTGCTGCAAATCCACGCTCAGCGCATAGCCCTCTTGGGCTTGGCACTGCGCAAAGAGACGCGAGACCGTCTCGGCGTCGAGCACGATGGGCAGCATGCCGGACTTGAAGCTGTTGTTAAAAAAGATATCCGCGAAGCTCGGCGCGATGACGCACCGAAAGCCAAATCCATCTAAAGCCCACACCGCGTGTTCACGCGAGCTGCCGCAACCAAAGTTATCGCGCGCCAGCAAGATGCTCGCCCCGTTGTAGCGCGCTTGATTGAGCACAAAGTCAGGATTAGGGCGACGCTGTGAGTGGTCCTGTCCCGGTGCACCGGGGTCCAGATAGCGCCAGTCATCAAACAAAGTCGGGCCAAAGCCGCTGCGCTTGATCGATTTAAGATACTGCTTGGGGATAATCGCGTCCGTATCGACATTGGCACGGTCGAGCGGCACGGTGATTCCCGTATGAACGGTAAAAGCTTGCATAGTGGTTCCTTAGAATTGACGTGCGTCGACAAAATGCCCAGCAATAGCCGCGGCGGCAGCCATCTCGGGAGAGACAAGATGAGTGCGCCCGCCAGCGCCCTGGCGGCCTTCGAAGTTGCGATTCGAGGTCGAGGCGCAGCGTTCGCCTGGCTCTAGGCGATCATCGTTCATCGCCAAACACATCGAGCACCCTGGCTCGCGCCACTCAAAACCGGCTTCAACAAAAATCTTATCGAGGCCTTCTTCCTCGGCTTGGCGCTTCACCAAGCCCGAGCCAGGAACAACCAAAGCCAAGCGCACAGAGTCCGCCACACGCCGCCCGTTTATCAAGCTCGCCGCCGCGCGCAAGTCTTCGATGCGCGAATTGGTGCACGAACCGATAAAGACTTTATCAATGGCAATATCGCGAATGGGAGTCCCCGCTTCGAGGCCCATATACTCCAAAGCACGGCGCATTCCTTCGGCAAGCGTGGCATCGGCAACGTCGTCAGGATGCGGAACAGCATCCGCCACCCCTACAACCATCTCTGGCGAGGTTCCCCACGTGACTTGCGGAGCAATTGTGCTCGCGTCCAAGCGAACGACTTTATCGAACACCGCCCCGTCGTCGCTGACCAAAGTGCGCCAATGCGCTTCCGCCTGCTCTCGCTGCTGCGCGGTGGGCGCAAAAGGGCGTCCACGGACATACTCAATCGTGGTCTCATCCACGGCCACAAGACCAGCGCGTGCACCGGCTTCAATCGCCATATTGCACACCGTCATGCGCCCTTCCATGCTCAGCGCCTGGATGGCTTCGCCGCCAAACTCGATCGTATACCCCGTGCCCCCAGCGGTACCAATGTGGCCGATAATCGCCAGCACAATGTCTTTCGCTGTCACGCCTACGCCGACCTGCCCTTCCACGCTGACCAGCATATTTTTCATTTTGCGTTGCAACAAGCACTGCGTCGCCAGTACGTGCTCCACCTCAGAGGTGCCAATGCCAAACGCCAACGCGCCAAACGCGCCGTGGGTGGCGGTGTGCGAATCCCCACACACCACCGTCATACCTGGCAAGGTCGCGCCCTGCTCCGGCCCAATGACGTGCACGATGCCCTGGCGCTGGTCTTTGATATCAAAGTAGGTCAGCTTGCGCGCCGCCGCATTGGCGTCGAGAGTCTCTACCTGCAAGCGCGATATCGGGTCTTCAATACCCTGCTCGCGTCCTGTAGTCGGCACATTGTGGTCCACAACGGCCAATACGCTATCGCGGCGCCAGAGTTCGCGGTTAGCCAAAGCCAATCCTTCGAAGGCCTGTGGCGAGGTGACTTCGTGCACCAGATGGCGATCGATATACAACAGCGTAGTGCCGTCCTCTTCGCGCACTTGGTGCTGCTGCCAAAGTTTGTCGTAGAGCGTTTGGGCCATGAGCGTAATCATCATTGTGGAGACATATTCATCATAGCGGAGCGATAAGCATTCCATCAATTCATATTAAGCAAGTGAATTATTCCAATAAAGAATATTATAAGTATCTCCTTTCTACCTTATATGGCCCGCTATGGATATCCGCTCCCTCGAAGTCTTCTTAGCGATTATCGAT
>CAKZUS010000221.1 GCA_937921805.1 uncultured Granulosicoccaceae bacterium | reverse complement strand
CCCGTGCTCACGCAGCTCGAAAATATCCATCCGCGCAATCGATTTGCTCCTATCGCCCCGCTAAGCGAAGAGCAAATGGCACTGATTCACGACGCGAGCATGACTCTACTCGAAACCCAGGGCATCGAAGTACTGGGCGATCAGGCGATTGAGGTGTATCGCCGCGCTGGTGCAGAGATTAGCCCCACCTCCGAGGGCGCGATGGTGCGCATGGATCGGGGGCTGGTGATGCAGACCCTCGCCACAGCGCCCGAGTGCTTTACTGTGACGCCGCGCAATCCGGCGCAGCGCATTGAGATCGGGGGCGATGCGGTGCATTTTGGGCTGGTATCGGGTCCGCCAAACGTACACGATGCGATCAATGGTCGGCGCATGGGCAATATCGCCGACTATCGCAAGCTGATTCAGTTTGGACAGTATTTCAATGTGATTACCTTTTTTGGCAACCAAGCCACAGCCCCGACAGATCTGCCCGTCAACACCCGCCATCTCGACACGACACTAGCGAATATCACGCTCTCAGACAAGGCGTTTTTTGCGACGGGGATCGGCGCAGGACGGGCGCTTGATGCGGCCAAAATGTGCGCCATTGCCAAGGGCATGACACTGGAGCAACTGGCACAGTCGCCCGCTGCGATGACTAATATCAATATTAACTCCCCACGCAAGCTCGACGACAGCATGGCCTACGGGGCGATGCAGCTGGCGATGCTGGGCCAGCCGGTGAGCGTGACGCCGTTTACGCTGATGGGGGCGATGACACCCGTCACACTGGGGGGCGCGCTGGTGCAGCAAAATGCCGAAGCGCTCTTTGGCATTTGTCTCTTGCAGCTCGTGCGCCCCGGTACGCCGTCGATTTACGGCGGGTTCACCTCCAATGTGGATATGCGCTCGGGCGCGCCCGCCTTTGGCACGCCCGAGAACGCCCTAGCGAATATGGCCGGCGGACAGCTCGCGCGCTACTACAAGCTGCCGCACCGCACCAGCGCCTGCAATGCCTCCAATGCCGTCGATGTGCAGGCGACGTACGAGACTCAGATGGCGCTGTGGAGCGCGGTGATGGGCCACGGCAATCTGATTTATCACTCTGCCGGTTGGCTCGAGGGCGGCTTGGTGGCATCGTTTGAGAAGATTATTACCGACTGCGAGATGTTGCAGCACATGCGCGCGATGATGGCGCCGCTGGAGTTTAGCCTCGATGATATTGGTCTAGAAGCCATGCAGGAGGTGGGGCCAGGCGGACATTTCTTTGGCTGCGAGCACACCATGCAGCGCTACGAAAACGCGTTTTACCAGCCGTTTCTCAGCGACTGGCAAAACCATGAGAGTTGGGTGCAAAATGGCGCCAAGACGACCACCGAGCGCGCGACCTTGATTTGGCAAAAAATCCTCGAAGAATTCGAAGCCCCCGCCATTGACCCCGCCATCACGCAAGAGCTAGAGGCGTATGTGGCGCAGCGTAAAGAGCAACTCGGGCGCGACGAACCGGCCCTAGCGCCAGCAGACAATCAATAAGCGAGAGCACCATGCATCAAGAAGAAATCACAGCACGTCGCCACCTTGCGGCGGCATTTCGTTGGACCGCGCGTTACCACTGGCACGAGTCGGTGGCGAATCATTTCAGCTTTGCGATGAGCGATGGGCGGTTTTTGATCAACCCCAATGGTCGGCATTTCTCGCGCATTCGTGCCAGTGAGCTGTTGGCGCTCGACCCGCGCGACCCCAGCGTCATGCAGCGCCTCGACGCGCCTGACCCCACCGCGTGGGCGATTCACGGCGCGATGCACCGCAATCTGCCCCATGCGCGCTGTATTTTGCACACGCACAGCCACTACGCGACCGTTCTCGCCTGTTTGGCCGATTCGCGACTGCTGCCGCTTGAGCAGAACTCCATGCGTTTTTATGGTCGCGTCGCTATCGACGAGGGTTTTGATGGCATGGGCCTGGGCGATGAAGCGGAGCGACTCTCTGCCCAATTGCAAGCGCAGCACAATGTTTTGCTCATGGGCAACCACGGCGTAATGGTCGTCGCGGACAGCATCGCGCAGGCGTTTGATGATTTGTACTACTTCGAGCGCGCCTGCAAGACGCAAATCACGGCCTATGCCAGCGGCCAGCCGCTGCGCGTCGCCAGCCATGAAGTGGCGCAAAAAACCGCCGAACAATGGCAGCACTACGAGGGCTTTGCGCAGCGACACTTTGACGAGCTGCTCGCAATCTTGGACGAAGAAGAGCCGTCGTACAAAGACTAGGCTCTGCGCCACGCTCTGGGGCCGTTAGCGACGCTCGAAAATCTCCACGCCCGCCCCAGCCTGGCAGCCCTCGCTGACTTGGCGCCGCCATTGTCTGGCGCCGGGGCGACCATTGAACAGCCCCAGTGTGTGGCGCGCCAGATGCCATAGCTTGTGACCGCGCGCCTGCACCTGCTCACCCAGGCGCATGAGGGGTTCAATCAGCGCTTCGGGGTCTTGCACCATCGTGGGCTGGCCAAAATATCGCGCATCGACCTCCGAGAGCAACCACGGGGTCTGGTAGGCTGCACGGCCCAGCATCACCCCATCTAACATCTCAAGATGCGGCTCAGCATCATTGTGACCGCCTAATCCTCCGTTGAGAATCACCTGCAAATCGGGGCGCTCGCTCTTGAGCCGCGCCACCCATTCGTAGCGCAGCGGTGGCACATCGCGGTTTTCTTTGGGAGACAAGCCATCGAGCCAGGCTTTGCGGGCGTGCACGATAAACACCTCGCACCCCGCGCGGGACACAGTCTCGACAAACTGCGCAAAGGGGGCATAGTCGTCTTGGCGATCAATCCCCACGCGGGTTTTGACCGTCACGGGAATCGAACAAGCATCGCGCATCGCCGCCACACACGCCGCGACCACCTGCGGCTCGGCCATCAAGCAGGCGCCAAAGCGGCCACTTTGCACCCGGTCCGATGGGCAGCCGACGTTGATATTCACCTCGTCATAGCCCCACTGCTCGGCTTTCTTGGCGCAGCGCGCCATCGCCACCGGGTCAGAGCCTCCAAGCTGCAGCGCCAGCGGCGATTCTTCGGGGACAAATTCGAGGTGTCGCGCCGCATCGCCATGTAATAGCGCGCCGGTGGTCACCATCTCGGTATAGAGCACCGCCTCGCGGGTCAATAGGCGCCAAAACTGACGGCATTCGCTCGTACTCCAATCGAGCATAGG
>CAKZUS010000220.1 GCA_937921805.1 uncultured Granulosicoccaceae bacterium | reverse complement strand
GAGTAGTGAGCACGCCGTACGCTGGCAGCCGCATCGCATTGTGAGTGAGGACATGCCCGCTTACGCGGTACCGGAGATGCCCACTGCTGAGCAGTTTGAAACCTGGGAGCGAGAAGGGCGCGAAGCGGGCTATGCCGAAGGCTATGGGCAGGGCTTTGAGAAAGGTCTGAACGATGGCATGGCGCGCGCGCAGTCTGTGGCGCAGCAGCTCGATGACATTTTGCATAGCATGCGCACGCCCTTGGCGAGCCTAGATGACGAGGCGGAGCGTCAGCTCTTGAATATGACGCTGCGCATTGCGCAGCAAGTCGTGCGGCGCGAGATCACAGCTAATCCGGGAGAGATTATTGCGGTGATTCGCGATTGCATGCGCCTACTGCCCGCCAACGCACAACACATCTGTCTGCACGTACACCCCGAGGACGCACAGCTTCTGCGCGATGTGTTGGCGCGACAAAACGAAGGTGAATGGTTATTGCGAGAAGACCCGCTGATTAGTCGTGGCGGCTGTCATATCAGCACGGATAAATCGACGATTGATGCAAGCCTGGAAAGCCAGCTTTCGCGTTTGGCGGCAAGTGTTTTGGGCAGTGCGCGCTCGAACGATGTAGCCGATGCGCCGCAAGAGTCAGAGGCGGCGCCCGAGCCACAGCCGCCGCTAGAGCCGCCGCTAGAGCCAGCACCGAGTGCACGTAAGAAGGCGGCCCCAAAAGCGGCTCCAAAACCCGCTGCCAGCAAAAGCAGCCCTACCAAAAGCAGCACTACACGAGCAAAGGCCACGAAACCTGCAGCGCCCCGAGCAAGTAAAAGTACCCCCACCGACTTGCAAGCAGACAGTGAGTAGCCTTCGCCAGCCTTGGGCGTCGCGGCTGGAAGGCCTCAACGCTCGGTTACCCCCATTGCGCCCGCCCCCTGTGGCAGGACGCCTGACCCGAATGGTCGGCCTGACGCTAGAGGCGGTAGGCTGCCAGGCTGCTTATGGGGAGCGTTGCCGCATTGAGAGCGGCGGGCGCGAGATCGACGCCGAAGTCGTAGGTTTCGATGGCGATCGCCTCTATCTTATGCCTACGGGGCACGTCGAGGGGATCCAGCCCAACGCCCGCGTTTTGCCTCTGGAAATGGAAGAGCGCATTAGTGTCAGCGACGCCTTGCTGGGCCGGGTGATCGATGGTGCGGGGCGCCCGCTTGATGGTTTGCCCGCCGCCTATGGCCATACCGAAGTCAGTCTTCACGGCCCGCAGGTGAATCCACTGATGCGCGCACCCATTGACGAGGGGATTGACGTGGGAGTACGGGCAATCAATGCGCTGTTTCGTGTGGGGCGAGGGCAGAGGATGGGCTTGTTTGCCGGTCCTGGCGTGGGGAAGTCGACGCTACTGGGCATGATGGCCCGCTATACTAGTGCCGATGTGGTGGTCGTGGGGCTGATCGGTGAGCGGGGGCGGGAGGTTAAAGAATTCATTGAGCACATCCTCGGCGAGGAAGGGCGCGCGCGCGCGGTGGTGATTGCCGCACCGGCAGACAGCCCTCCGTTGATGCGCCTACATGGCGCGATGCTCGCCAATAGCATTGCCGAATATTTTCGCGATCAAGGCAAGCAAGTGCTGTTGCTCATGGACAGCCTGACGCGCTATGCGCAAGCGCAACGAGAAATTGCCCTCTCTACTGGCGAGCTGCCCGCGACGCGGGGCTATCCTCCCTCGGTTTTTGCCAAGCTACCCGCGCTGGTCGAGCGCGCAGGCAATGGTCCTGAAGGAGGCGGGTCGATTACGGCGTTCTATACGGTGCTCACTGAAGGTGAGGACAGTAGCGATCCCATTGCCGAAGCGGCGCGCGCTATTCTCGATGGACATATCTTGCTATCGCGAGAGCTGGCAGAAGGGGGACATTTTCCGGCTATCGACGTCGAGTCTTCCATCAGCCGGGTGATGCCACAAATCGTCTTGCCATCGCATCTGGCATCCGCTACCACGCTGCGCCGTCTTTATAGCAAGTTGCAGCAAAGTCGCGACCTTATCGCCGTCGGTGCCTATCAGAAAGGCAGCGATCCGCTGCTTGATCAAGCCTTGGCGCTGGAGCCACAAATCATGGCTTTTTTGCAGCAACCCGAGCAGCAGGGCATCAGTGTCGCCGAGTCCGAGCAGGCGCTGCAGCAGCTACTCGCTGACTAATGCGTGCTCGCCATAAGCGTCTGGCGCCGCTCGTAGAGCATGCGCTGCGTCGCAGTGAGGCGGCCGAGCACGAGGTGATTGAGGCTCGTCTCGCTTTGCGCAAACACGTCCAGCAGAGAGACCAACTGGCGGCGTATCGCGCTGAATATACCCAGCCTCTGCTGGGCGAGCAAAGCATTGGCGCACTCATGCGTCGGCGAGGATTTCTCCACAGCTTGGATCAGGCTCTGGAGAAGCAGCAGAGGCAGATTGAACGGGCACAAGCGATAGAGCGTCGCCTGAAAGATCAATGGAACGCTTTGCGCCAACGGCACCGGGCGTTGCAAAAAGTGGCGCAGCGCCTGAAAGACGTAGCGGATTTGCGTGAAGCCCGTGTTCAAGAGCGCTTTGAAGACGACCGTGTTACGGCGAGAGCGCTGCAAAGCAAACGCTAGTAGTCACAATGCGAACCAGTGCGAGTGGCACTGGCTCGCACCTTGCTGAGTGGATAGCGAGACTGCACCATAAGCAACAGAGTAAGCAGCTATGACACTTCAGAACGTATCTGCGGCGGCCGGCACCACTGGGGGGATGCCGGGCGTCGCGAATGAACAGGCCGGGCCACCGGGTTTGTTTGCATTATTGATGCAAGCAACACCCGTGGCAGAGCCGCAATCGCTAGAGGGGACGCCTCCTCTGGCAATGCAACCGCTTGCGCGCACTGTGCGCACTGTGGACGCGCAAGCCGAGGCCACGCCGACTGAGGCCGTGGCGGCAGTACTGAACCCAGGGCCGAGTACTCCCAGTGAGGGCTTGTTAGCACATCGATTCAGTACCGCCTCCCCTGCTCCAGTCCCCAGTGACAGAGCAGTATTGCAGACAGAAGCCCCCTTAGCAGAGGAGTCTGATACGCCCATGGCGCTACAAGCAGCTCAGGGCCTGGGTGGCGAGGTGGCCAAGAGTGCTCCTGGCCCTGTTGCCGCGGTAGCGACGATGGCCTCATCTATGGCGTCATCAACAACAGGGCGGGCCCCCGTAAGCGGGCGTGAGCGCCCGGCGGCAGGCACAGCTCCCTCTTTGCCGCCGCCGTCTTTGCCCATAGGAACTTCGGCGCTCGCAACGAGCGCTTATGCTGCATCGGAGTTGAACTTCGAGTGGCTGGAGCAGGACATTGCCCCAGCGCCAGGCAATGACATGATGACGGAGCGTGAACAGGGGGCAAACCAGTCGTTGCTGTCTTCTTTGTCGGCGTCACTGTCTTCGCTACGCTCTGGGCCACCAGCGCCGCCGCCTAGTGCTGCCGGTGCGAGCATTGCGCCTTCAGACACCGCAATGATGGAATTCACAGAGAGGACAGAGGTCACAGGTGACACGCCCACGGAGCTGTCCAGTGCTGAGATGCCAGTGAAACCGCATTATTTGCTTTCCCTGACACCACAGCCGGGGGCCTGGGCCACGGCTATGCAGCAGCGCGTGCAAATGATGGTGAATAACGGAGTGCAGAAAGCAGAGATTGCGCTCGACCCAGCGGATCTGGGACATGTCGATGTTTCGGTGGAGGTGGTCGAGGGGGAGTTGCGGGTGCACATGGTGCCAGATAACCCGGCTTTGAAAGACCTGATCGAAGCCGAAATGGGGAAACTGCGTGAGGGACTGGAGGAGCAGGGTCTGTCTGCCCACATTGGTTTGGGTATGCAGGACGAGAACACGGCTCGCCATGACGACGACACTGACTCTGCGGATACTCCCCAAGACAACGATGATTCTGCTGCCGCGCAGGCGCTAGCCGAGGGCTTGACTCCACTCTGGGGAGAGGCACCGGGCCTCGTCAATACTTGGGCCTAGTCGCGGTGCATTGACACTCGCTGCGACGAGGTGTTGCAGAAATGGCGTTTGAATTATTAACGTTTTTTAAGTAATTGAAATATAAAGAATATTTTTATATATTTCTGTGGCATATGAGTTGCTAACTACTGATCTAGTTATCCAGCGAATAGTTCAGTGCTATGGCAAAAGAAGACGCAGCAGTCGTTGAAGAAGAAGAAGGCGGCGGTGGTGGTGGCGGTAAGAAAGGGCTGATCATCACTATTGTCGTGGCAGTGCTGATGCTGGGCATCGGTGCAGGAGGGGTGTGGTTTGTTATGTCGTCCAAGGTTGACGAGATGCAGATGCTCATCGACGACGCGAACTCCCAGCTCGAGCAAGAGATGGCGCCCAGACGTGAGATCAAGGGCGATCCTTGGTATATGGACTTTGATCCCCCGTTGACGGTGAACATCTCTGGCGATGAGGTAGAGCACTTCCTCACGGTGGGGATTACGGTGCTGAGTTATGAAAAAGAGTCGTTCGATGCGCTCAATAACTACCGCCCGATGTTACGCAATAGCTTGGTCATCATGCTGGGCGATGCGCATTATGAAGACCTGCTGACCCCTGAGGGCAAAGAGCGCCTGCGTGATTTGGCCAAAGAAACCATTATTGGTGTGCTAGATGACAACGAGCAGCTTGGAGACATCGCTGAGGTGTATTTCACCAAGTTCTTGATGCAGTAGCACGCTATGGTAGATAAAGAGCTTCTCTCGCGCGATGAGCTAGACGCGCTACTCACCGAAGTCGATGACGGCAATGTGGATGTCAAGCCGCAGCTTGATGTGGACTACAGCCCCTACGATCTCACCAGTCAAGAGCACGTGTCGCGAGGGCGTTTGCCGGCGCTTGACTTGATCAATGAACGCTTTGCCCGGGCTTTTCGCAGTAGCGCCTCCGACGTACTGCGCAAGCCCGCCGAGATTGTGATCAATGGTGTGCGCATTGTGGGCTTTTCAGAGCTGGCCGAGGCGTTCTACGTTCCCTCAAGCTTTAGCCTGATCCGGCTCAATCCCTTGCGGGGGATGGGCATGGTTGTGCTTGAGCCGGCTTTAGTGTTTCGCGTGGTAGATACGTTTTTCGGCGGAGTCGGTCGAGAGTTCGACGCCGAAGAAGGACGAGAATATACCTCGACAGAAGTGCGGATCATCAACATCATTGCCGAGGCGATCTTGCATGATTTGCGCGCCGCATGGGCACCTGTGCAGCATGTTGAGCTATCAGTAGCCGGGCACGAAAGTAATGTGCAGATGACGCAAATCTGCGGCCCGAATGATCTGGCTGTCGTGTGTAGCTTCACGGTAAACGCCGAAGGGGGCGGTGGCGATTTTCAAATCGTAATGCCGTATGCCAGCCTGGAGCCGATTAAGTCGAAGCTTGAATCCACTTCGGCCTCCGACGAGGAAAAAGACGAGCGCTGGGCCATACAAGTGCGCGAAGAGGTCATGAATGTTCGCGCCACCATGGTGGCGAGCCTGATGCCGCTGCAGCTCACCATGCGCCGCCTGTTGCAAATGGCCCCTGGTGACATTCTTCCTATTGATGAGCCGGAGAAAATCGATATTTTCCTAGAAGGCGTGCGCACGATGCGTGGCCGTCTTGGGCGTTCGCGCGCCAACCTTGCCGTCCAGGTCGATGAGTTTCTGGACCTGCAGGAGGCCAGTGAATCGAGCCCTCCCCGTACCCTCGCCGCGCCAGTGGCGACCCCCCCTCATTCCGAATCGCAGAGTGCATCATGAGTGATAATGCCGAGGCAGCACCGCTGCAAGAGTTAGATAGTGCCGGGGCCGAGCGCCCCGAAAGAGAAGTCAATCTTGATGTGATTTTAGATGTGCCGCTGACCTTGTCTTTGGAGGTTGGGCGCAGTCGTTTGTCTATTCGTGAGCTGCTCAAGCTCAACCAAGGCTCAGTGGTGGAGCTTGAGCGCGCCGCCGGGGAGCCGTTGGATGTGATG
>CAKZUS010000219.1 GCA_937921805.1 uncultured Granulosicoccaceae bacterium | reverse complement strand
TGGGCAAAACGTCGTGAAGGCGTGCGATCACACGACCTTGGGCCTGGTTAGACGCGACTCTTAGCCGCACAGTGCTTCGCCCCGCCAGACACAGCGGCTGCGTCAAAGGCGCGCTGGTGGAGACCAAAGCGCCGGAGAGGTCGTGGGCTTGATTGCCCGGCAAATCCCCTCCTGGTGCTAGCGGGAAATATTCCCCCGCCCTGGTGCCATGGTCCAGTGGGCTATGTAGAGACTGCACCGCCTCGGATGAGGCCGTTGTGTGATGGCCCGCTGCTTGGCCCGTCTCCTGGTCCGTTGCAGAAGACAGCAACAAAACACCGTCTTTAGCGCGCCACTGTTGGCGCTCAGCAGTGCGATACGCCTCGCGGCTGAGGCCGACCCAGTGGCCCGCACAGTGCGCCCGCGAGGCCGTAGGGTCGATGTTTTCGCTGACAAATACGCGGTAATCGGGCGCCGCCTCGCCTGCTTTGCCCTTGAGCCAGCGGTCCCACCACGCCAGCGCGACCGCATGAAAATCCATACGCGGCTTAGGCCAAGCAAAATGCGGGTATTTGTGCGTCCAGGGTCCATTGATCGCTTGGCTGTCGGCGAGGTTCTCCAGCACTGCCGGTGGGGTGTTGTGATACCCATCGGCCCAGCCTCCGATGGCTACGACCTTAGCCTGAACCGCGCTGTAGTCTTCGCAAATAGACCCCTGCTCCCAGTACGCGTCACGGTCGCGATGTGCAAGCCAAGTGGGCATCAGCCACGGCAGTTGCGCCAGTCTAGTGAGCCATTGCTCGCGCCAGCCTTCTCCCACCAGCGCCGGATCGGGGGGACGAGACCCATAGCACAGCATCGTCGACGCCCAGCCGAGGTTCGTCCCCATCTCTGCGCCTCCCTTGTAGTGAATATCATCGGCGTAACGATCGACCGTCGAGCACAGAGAAATCACCGCTTTCAGTGCAGGCGGCGCCAACGCTGCTGTTTGCAAAGCGTTGAATCCGCCCCAAGAAATACCCATCATCCCGACATTGCCATCGCACCAAGGCTGCGCTGCCAACCACTCGACCATCGCCATGCAGTCGGCCAATTCCGCTGGCGTGTATTCGTCGTCCATGACCCCATCGCTCTCGCCATTGCCACGAAAATCGACCCGCAACCCCGCATAACCCGCCGCCGCGAAGACGGGATACGTCGACTCATCGCGCGCAGACGTCTGATCGCGCTTGCGATAAGGCAGGGCCTCTAAAATGGCGGGGACTTGCTGTGCCCCGCTCTCTAACGCCACCCCTTCGGGCAGCCACAGCCGTGCCGCCAGACGAGTACCGTCGGCAAGCGGAATCATAAAGTGTTCGATCACAGTCATTGAGAGCCTCGCAACAGGGGAGAGAACAAACCAACAGTCCTCCCAGCATAAAGAGAGCAAGCCGATGATGCTACGGCTAAAAAATCCCGCCGCTGCCATCGCGGCGTGTCTTGACCCTTCTTGCATTGAATGGTAAGTATTGCCAGACTTGATGAGCACTATGCGTGCTGAACACGGTACAGAGTCTGCGAGACATCGGAGGGCACGTGTCATGGATCCAAAGGAAGTGGTTTTGTCATTCTGGGAAGCAATGCGCAGCAATGACTTCTATGCAGCCAGCGAATTTTTGAGCGAAGACTTCAAAGGCTTCTGGCCTCAATCTTCCGAATTTATTTGCGGCCGCGACAACTTTGCCGCCATTAATACACACTACCCTGCGAGTGGACGCTGGGAGTTTTTCTTGCACTCCATATTGTGTGAAGGTCTGCGCGTCGTGACCGATGTGTCCGTCACAGACGGCAACATCAATGGCAGAGTGATCACTTTCCACACCGTGGTCAATGGCCTTATCTGCAAGCAAGTGGAGTTTTGGCCCGATGACTTCGAAGCCCCAGAGTGGAGGGCGCAGTGGGTGGAAATACGGGAGCGTGAATTTTGGTGAAAACCCATATTTAACTTATATAAATTACTCAACTCGGTTTTTATATCGGTAGCGTGTATTGCGGTACGGCTTGTACGGTGTGTGGATGAGTAGCAGGCCGCCAAAAATGCAAAAAGAAAAAATAGTGATAGTTGGAGGCTGTGGCAATATTGGGAAACGGCTTAAAACCAGATGGCCTGAGGCCATAACAATTGATCGAGATGATCAAGCTGATTTTGTTGTCGATTTAGGTCGTGTGGATGCAGTAAACTCGCAGTTTTACGATATTATCAACACAGCAGATGTTGTGATTCATCTTGCCACTTCCGCAGACCCCGAGGCTCCAGATTTAGTTCACTTTCAATCCCTAGAGAACTCTGCAAAGCTGACCAATATTTGTGCAAAAGCGGGGGTTCGTAAGCTCATCTTGGCATCGTCGGATTGGGCCGAACCGAATGGGTTGAGCATAAACGCCTATGGCTACTCTAAGCGCGCTATAGAAGTCATGGCAGAAATGTACTCCCATCAGCAAGGCTGTACTGCCATCGCTCTTCGTATCGGTTGGGTTCCAGGCGATGCTACTGAGGTGAGCAAAGCCCCGAAATGGCTGGCCCAGAACTACTGGGATGACTCGAAGCTTATCAGTGAATTTGAGAGAGCAATTGGCACAGAGCTTAACGATATAGCATCGTCAGCCGTATGTCGGCCGAATACCTGAGGCATTGATTTGACAGCGGAGAGGCAAGGAATGTATTTAACTCTTCCTCGCGAGTTCAAAACTGAACGATCGAGAATTGTGTATATAGAGAACAAATCCGAAGGACTAGAGGGAGAAGCCCGCATCGGTCGTGTTTGTTTTTCAAGATCAAAGAAAACGCTGTATTACCGAGGGCTTGTTTTTCAGAGTCTCAAAGGTGCGGGCTATAAGTCGAACTATTAGGTAGAAACCTTGGCGGAGTACTGGATTTCTGGCCCAAGGAAAGATCAAAATAACAGGCTATATGGTGGGAATCGCGGTGTACACATCGATGATGATGTGAAGGATGAGTATGCCCAAATGATGGCTCAATAGTGCTGAGTCGCAACAATGATTTTCCCATATACTCAGGCGAGATTTTTTACGATGCAGCGACGAGCGATGATGTGATTTTTATTCTCATCGCTGTATGATACGGTGCCAGGTATCAATGTTTTTTGAAGAGACAAGATAATGGAGAGATTGTTTTCCTATGGCACGTTGCAGTTAGAATCCGTACAGATCGAAACATTTGGTCGAAAGCTGCTGGGCGAAAAAGAGGTGCTGTATGGCTATGTGCTGTCAGAGGTTAAAATAACAGACGAAGCAGTGATCAAAACAAGCGGTATGGATGTGCATCCTATATTGAAATATACAGGGGTGGTTTCTGATACTGTTGATGGGACGGTATTTGAGTTGTCAGAAAAAGAGCTAGCGCAAGCTGATGCTTATGAAGTGGAGGAATACACGCGTGTAGAGGGGCGATTTGTTTCGGGCAAGGGCGCGTGGATTTACGCCAGCGCTCAAGACCATAACTAGCACTCTGCCGCGCAAAGCCCCGAGTGAGCTTTGCGCCGTGCAATAGACCTAGCGCTTGAGCTGATCCACATCCCGCACTGCCCCGCGCGATGCCGACGTCGCTAGTGCCGCGTAGGCGCGCAATGCGGTGGTGACGTTGCGGGTGCGGTGCTCGCGGGGAGTCCAAGGGGTATCGCTGCGCTCCATTGCGCTCCGGCGGGCGGCCAGTTCTTCGTCGCTGATGGCGACTTGGATCAGGCGCTTGGGGATATCAATGTCGATGATATCGCCTTCTTCGACGAGGCCAATATTGCCGCCCTCGGCAGCTTCGGGGGAGACGTGCCCAATGGATAGCCCCGAGGTGCCGCCAGAGAAGCGCCCATCGGTGAGCAGGGCGCATTGCTTGCCCATGCCCATGGACTTGAGGTAGCTGGTGGGGTAGAGCATCTCTTGCATGCCTGGGCCGCCTTTGGGGCCTTCGTAGCGGATCAAGACCACATCACCAGGGGAGACTTCGCGCCCCAAAATGGCTTTGACAGCGGAGTCTTGGCTCTCAAAAATACGCGCCGGACCGCTAAACACCAGATTGCTTTCATCGACGCCTGCGGTTTTGACGACGCAGCCATCGAGGGCAATATTGCCAAACAGCACAGCTAGGCCACCGTCTTGGCTATAGGCATTGGCGACGTTGCGAATACAGCCGTTTTCGCGGTCCGTATCGAGCGATGGCCAGCGGCGATCTTGGCTAAACGCGACCTGTGTGGGCACGCCACCGGGGGCGGCGCTAAACAGTTTTTGTGCCGCCTCAGAAGGCGCGCTGCTGATATCCCATTCGGTGATCGCATCGGCGAGGGTGTGGGCGTGTACGGTGCGGCAATCGCCGTGCAGTAGTCCCCCACGGTGCAGTTCGGCCAAAATGTTCAGCACCCCTCCGGCGCGGTGCACGTCTTCCATGTGGTACTTCTGCGAGGCGGGAGCGACTTTGCACAAATTCGGCACACTGCGCGACAAACGGTCGATGTCGCTCACGCCAAAATCAATCTGGCCTTCTTGCGCGGCAGCCAAGAGGTGCAGAATCGTATTGGTCGATCCGCCCATGGCGATGTCCAGGCTCATGGCGTTCTCGAACGCTTGGAAGCTGGCGATATTGCGCGGCAGCAAGCCCTCGTCGTCGTTTTCGTAATAAGCCTTAGTGATCTCGACGATGCGCCGCCCCGCTTCGCGAAACAGTGCTTCGCGGTCGGCGTGCGTGGCCAGTGTCGAGCCGTTCCCAGGCAAGGCCAATCCCAGAGCTTCGGTGAGGCAGTTCATGGAGTTGGCGGTGAACATGCCCGAGCAACTGCCGCAAGTGGGGCAGGCGCTGCGTTCCATTGCTGCAATCGCCTCGTCGCTGTTCATGGGGTTGGCCGCTTCGATCATCGCGTCGATCAAATCGACTTTGCGCTCTTCGCCGTCCCACTGGACTTTGCCCGCTTCCATCGGGCCGCCGCTGACAAAGATTACGGGAATATTCAAACGCATGGCGGCGTTGAGCATACCGGGGGTGATTTTGTCGCAGTTAGAGATACACACCAGCGCATCGGCACAATGGCCATTGACCATGTACTCGACAGCATCGGCGATGACTTCGCGCGAGGGCAGCGAATACAGCATGCCGTCGTGGCCCATGGCGATGCCATCATCGACGGCGATGGTGTTGAATTCTTTGGCGACGCCCCCTGCGGCTTCGACTTCGCGTGCGACCAGTTGCCCGAGGTCTTTCAGATGGACGTGGCCGGGGACAAACTGCGTAAACGAGTTGGAAATGGCGATGATGGGTTTGCCAAAGTCATCGTCTTGCATGCCGGTGGCGCGCCACAGGGCGCGTGCGCCAGCCATATTGCGCCCGTGGGTACTGCGGCGCGAGCGATATTCGGGCATGGTCTGCCTCTCGAAGGGAAAACCTGCAATATACCAGGGAGCCTTAGAGAAGCGTTAGGCGTGCTTTGCCACGGAGTTCACTAAACATGCGCAGCAGCTCAATATGGTGCTCAGCATTGGGCAGGTAGACCTCTTCGAGCATCGCCTGCGGAAAGCCATTGAGCTGGGAAGCGATAATGCCGCGCATCGTCGGCCAGTGCTCGACGGTCACGCTCAACACGCTCTCTCCAATGCGCAATCGCACGATTGGGCGACGGCTAAAACGCCGTGGTGGGTTGGGTCTTCTCATGCGAGCCATGCTATCGCGTCCGGCTAGGGCGACGACAGGAAGTAGCGCACATTTTTTGCGAGCCTCTATGGGAACAGCTTAACGCTGCCATCGGCGTGATACTCCAGGCGCACGCCATTGTCGAGCACGTATTCACAGTAGCCCACGCCGTTGCTATTGCTGCGCGCCACGGTGCTGCGCGCAGGCATCGCCGCCTCGCCGGTGCGGGCTTGCTTGGCGACCATGACGTGCTCGAACAAGGCTTGGCAGCCCAAGGTGCTGGAGAAATATTCGAGAGTCTGGGGCGGTGGCGCTGGGGCCGAGAGCTGTAACGCGTGCGCGAGGAGCTGAGTTTCTATCGGGCGCGATGCGGGTAGCTCGTGGCTCAGCTGCGGCAGATGCCAGTTGACGAATAATACGCCCACAACCAATAACAGCACAGCTCCCAGGCGCATCGGCACTCCACTAAGAAGAAAAGTCTCTTCTTAGTGGCGGCGCGATGCCCTGAAGTGTTAGCCCAGCAGCGCCGCGATAGCGCCGATCAGTGAGCCGATCATCAACAGAGCCACTGCCACAAACGACACCATAAACCCCTTGCCTCGCGTGGACGGGTCGTTGGTATACGCTTGGAAATACATCCACCGCCCCGCGATGAATACCAGCCCCAGCACCGCCGCCAGCGAGCCATTGACGTACCAGCCACAGGCCAGTAGCGCGGGGACAAAATACAGC